>CAYSHP010000052.1:0-16760 GCA_964430875.1 uncultured Halanaerobiales bacterium | reverse complement strand
ATACTATTAAAATAGAAAAATTAAAGTAAAAATAAAAAGGAAAGAATATTAAAAAATATTTTTTTTGTATAGTTTCAAAATAAGATTATAGGAAAGTTTAAATTTCTATCTCAAAAATAAAAAAGTCCCCTCAAAAGAGGGAACTGAATGATTAATAATTTATATATTTAATTATGCAAATAAAGAAAAATAATTTAATTTAAATGAGAATATTATTTATAGTATTTGCCTTGCACAATTTCACTCATTTCTTTGGCTTTTTCCAATAAAAATGGTTTACATTCTTCTATTTTTTCATCAGTAAATCTCATTATAGGACCAACCACTGAAACGGAAGCGACTGGATCACCATAACTATTTAATACCGGTATACCTACTGCATTAATTAGTTCTTCAAATTCTTCTTTTTCAATGGAATAACCCCGCTGTTTTATTGTTTCTAACTCTTTAAAAAGTTTTTCTTTATCAACAGTTGTATTCTTCATATATTTTTTCATACCAGAAATCTGTAATATTTTATCGACTTCATCTTTTGGTAAGTAAGCTAACATAGCTCTACCGGCTGCTGTACAAAATAAGGGGATCTCTCTTCCTATCATTAGATAAGCTTTTATAATCTGGTCAGATTCTTCCCCTAATACACAAATAGCTTTATCATTTTCTCTCACAAACATAGTAGTAGTTTCTTTACATTTTTCTACAATCTCTTCTATGACCGGTTTTAATCTCATTAAATAATTTCTCATATCTCGATCTTTAATCCAGCCATTAAATAATTCTGAACCAATATTGTAATTTTTAGTATTTTGATTTTGGGAGATAAAACCTTCTAATTTCATAGTCTTAAGCATATGATGAATAGTACTTCTATTATAATCAAACTCTTCTACTAGTTCATTTACAGAGACTTCATTAGTTGAAGCCATAATATATTTTAAGACTTTTAAACTTTTTTGCACTGATTTAATTATTCCTTTAGTACTCATTATTAATCAACTCACTTTTGTTTAACTTCTATTATATTTTAATTTCTTTATTATTTTCTTCAAAAATATTTAATTCTGCAAATTCTAAATGGGGTAATCCTAGATACTCAGTCCCTTTATCTAGAAAATCATGGGAAACTTTTTCTAAATCACTTACATAAAATTCATGTTCTGTAAAATCAATGGGGTCTTCATCTTTCCCACTTATCATACCCCTTACAGCTAAAATATTTTTCGCTTTTACTGCCATTGTTTCAGCTGGATTGATTAAATTAACTTCTTGGCCCATAACATTTTTTATTACAGGTATTAAATAAGGATAATGAGTACAACCTAAAATCAAAGTATCTATTCCTTTTTGTTTTAAAGGATCCAAATATTTTTTAATAATTTTTTCGGTCTTAGAACCCTTAAATTGCCCCTTTTCTGCTAAATCCACAAAAGGCGGACAGGCTTTTGCATATATATCAAAGTCAACACTTTCTTTTTTTAATTCTTCTTGATAGGCTTGACTTTTAATTGTACCTTTAGTCCCGATAACACCCACCTTATTATTTTTACTAACATCTTTTACCGACTTCGCTACTCCATCAATCGTGCCAAACAACGGTAAATCCACATTTTTTCTAGCCTCTTTTAACAACATGGAAGTAGCAGTATTACAGGCTAAAATAATAGTTTTAACATTACGAGATTTAAGATAATCTATGATATTGTAGACATATTTTTTTACCTCTTCTTTTGGTTTAGGACCATAGGGTAAATGTTTTGTATCACCGAAATAAATAATTTTTTCAGCTCGCATTGTTTTCATTACTTCCCGGGCCACAGTTAAGCCGCCTACACCCGAGTCTAACATACCAATTGCTCTTTTTGTTTCTTCCATTTATCTTCACTCCTGATAAAATAATTACTCTGTCTTATTGCAAAATATTTGGGTTAGGACCTAAGGGTACAGTTAAATCCATATGTCCAGCTAAAGTTTCTACTTCTTCACCTTCAATTAAAAACTTAACTTGTTTAACATCTTTGAATTGAGTTAAAGTGTGAACTATTGAATAAACAGTTATTCTTTCTCCGGCAGAACCACCCCAATGATTTTTTACAATTTCTTCACTGAAATCAACATGTATTGTATCATTATTTTTAGATATATTCAAAACTTTTACCCCTTCGGGGATTGTTTTAGTCAAACTAGAATCTGTTGGACCTTCAATTAAAGCATTCAGAGCTGCTTTATAGAGGTTTCTGCCTTTTATTACCCTCTCTTCAGCTGCTAGATACATAGCATCCGGAGTAGAAAAGTATAGTTTTGCTGTTTTTTCTTTTTCAATAAGATTTGTTTTATCAATGAAATAATATGCGGCAAAGATTACAAGGACAAATATTATCAATAATATTATTAATTTAAATAACTTATTTTTCATTGATTTCCACCTCAATCCTCAAATTTTTCAAAGTAATCAAATATACCCTGACTTATTGCAACCGCAGCCTCTGTTAAGAAACTATCTTTTAAAAGAAGCTTCTCTTCAGCCGGATTTGATAAAAAAGCGACTTCAACAAGTACAGCTGGCATTTCTGTATATTTAATTACATATAGATGTTCTTTTTTAACTCCTCTATTAACTAATCCTAATTTATCAATCAATTGTTTTTGTATATTTTCTGCTAGTAGCAGACTATCTCCAGTCTTATTAGGAGCAATAAAGGTCTCTGTACCTTCGGAAGTACTTTTACTTGAAGAGTTGTTATGGATACTAATAAATAATCTAGCTCCATCATTATTAGCCATCTTAACTCTTCTATTTAAGGATATGAAGGTATCATCTTTTCTTGTAAGCTTCACCTTGAAACCATGGCTTTTAAGAATACTTTCTAATCTATCTACGATCTTTAAGTTTACTTCTTTTTCTTGTAGGTTTTTCCCCACAGCACCAGGGTCAAATCCACCATGTCCAGCATCTAAGACAATCAAGTTATTTTCACTTTGGATTTCTGATTTTGCTAATGCAATATTTATTTTATTATCCGGATTATCAGAAATTATATTATGGTTAAAGTATTTACTTAATTCAAAGACTACTCTTGTTACAATCTCATCATCTAATTCAAATCTACCCATCCTCATTTCTTTAATTATACCAACAGGTTTTGGTAATTTTACTTCATCTGGGGTAATTTCCTTCCCACTGATATCAACTACCAACCGATGGGGATATGAAAATTTCTTAACTTCATAATTAACTTTACCACTAACATTTATATTAATATTGGTATACATATTTTGATCTAATAATTCAATATCATCAAATTTATTAGCTAAACTAATTCGATGAATATAGATATTCTTACTGAATTGTTCCTGCTCGTGTTCATAAGCTGTCATTTCACTTAAATCAGCTACTAATCTAACAATTTGGCTGTCAAAACGACCTACCCTAATTTTTTTAACTATATTTTCTTTAACCTTTATTTCATCAGCCATATTATCTTCCCGATAGGTATTAAACAGATTAATTACCAGTCGTGAAGGACTTTCTAAAGTAAACAAGTCCGGTTCAATCGGAGCATCTGTTTTGAATATGATCTGATGATTTTTATAATCTAAATCAAAAACACGGGCCCGCCGGGCCGGTTTTAAGACTATTTTTTCCTCATCTTGATTTACTATATTAAGATACTTATCTTCCTTTAAGTCTAATACAACTCTTAAAACAGTTGGTTCAAACTGAAACTGGCTGACTCTGACATCTTTTATCCATTTATTTTCATCTAATTTCTTTTCAAATTCACTTAATAAAACCCCGGGAATATCTAAAACCATTCTGCGCGGATCTTCTAAAAAGGAGACCTCCGGTTTATTGATCGCTCCATTTGTTTTGATCTCAAGAGTATTGTCCTTTTGCCAGTTAATAGAAGCAATCTGGGGCATGAATTGGATTAAAAGATTGCCATTTTCTTCACTGATCACTTCATCAGAATTAATCGGCAGGGGAAATTTACTGGTTAACACAATCTGCAAGGTAGCCTGATTTTCTATTCGCCGGCTTTTTAAATAGTAGTTTTTATCAGATACTTTATCTTGAAAGTTTTCAGCAACAGCTGCTTTTTCAATTTCTATGATTAACTTCTTAGGATCATCTGTTAATCGTAATCGATAGGGAGCAATATTATTCATTTTTAAAATTAAGGACTGTCGATTAGGTCCCCAAACAATCTCTTTTAGTTGTGACTCTGGTTTAAAGAGATAATATGAATTACTGATTCGGTCATATTCAATTAAAAAACCAAAAACATCCATAATATCAGTAAACGGAATATATGTATAATTATCTTTAATAACCATCGGTGATTCAGTTCTTATCGTTCGGCTATTGATCTGTATATAGGGACTTTCAACCATCATCTTTACAGTCTTACCGTTTTTAGTCATGGAAAGAGTATTAATTGACCCCAACCATTTTAATCTAGCTCCTATACTATTAGCCAGAGCTTTTGATCTTACCAAAATTGCTCCATTACTTTTAACAGGATTCAATTTAGCAGTACTATTTTGTCCATTTATATATATTTTGGGCATATCTGCTGATAAAACAGCTTGACTGCCCAAAATTAAAATCAAAAATAAGAATATTATAGTGTGTTTTTTTAGATTCATTGATAACATCCTCCGGCCTCAAGATAGTTGTTAAATAAACATTCTTAATACTATTATTCAACGTTATAAAGTTATTTCCTGCCGTTTTGAGCAAAAATGGTTATAAATATAAAAAAAAGGACTTTCCGGAAGCCCCTTAATAATAATCCACATTATGGTTATATAAATAAACTCCTGGAAAATCCTCAATAAACTTCAATATTTTATTTACAATTTTATCTAAATATCGCCTGTCTCCAGTAACTGTAACCAAACCCAATGTAGAATTCTTCCATAAATCTTTATTGTCAACCTCTGCTATTGCCACATTAAATTTATTTTTACACTTGTCCGTTAGGCTTTTTATGATACTTCTTTTGTCCTTTAAAGACTGTGCCATTGGGATTTGCAGTTCGGCGGTAATAACCCCTATAAACATATTTTCACCTTCTTAAAAGACCGTTAAAAAACACTTCTTTTACATTTCTATCAATATTTTCCACTGGAAATTCAGAAGAAAATAATGCCCAGTGAGAAGCAGCTACACTTAGAAAACCAAACAAACCTGAACCTATAGTAGCTGTATCTATCTCTTTAAAAATACCTTCTTTTTTACCTTCTTTTATAATATTTTCAAATATAGTTATGTAATCTTCTTTCAACTTAATAATTTGATCTTCTAATCCTTCGCGATAACTCCACATTTCTCTTAGATAAAAGACGAAATAGTCATGGTTATCGGCAAAATATTCTAGATGGGAGTCAATAGCTGTTTCTAATTTCTCTTTTGGTGATATATTCTCTTTTATACTATCTTTTACATAATTAATTAGTTTAGCTGTACCGTAATCTAGTAAAAAGTTTAAAAGATATTCTTTACTTTCAAAGTAATTATAAAAGGTTCCCTTACCAACCCCAGTCTCCCTAGCAATTTCTTCTACAGTAGTTTGGTTAAAACTCTTTTTAGAAAACAGGTTAATCGCAGCTATACATATTCTACTCTTTTTATCCTCAAGATCATCAAAAAGTTCATATTGGCCTGTCATAATAACCCCTTCTCTTTTAAATTTTCAATTTAATATTATCAGAACAGTATTACAATGTCAAAGATGTTTAGTTTCTAATAACCGTTTATTTAAGCTAAATATATTATATACTATTTTCAAATTATTTTTTAATTTGATATTATAAAGAAAAGATGGAAAAGGAATGATAGATAATGGTAGATAAACAAACTGAAAAATATCAAATAACTAAAGTAAATAAAAATCATCCAGAAAAGGTTAAAGATATTGTAATTAAAGAACAACCGCTCACTATTTTTGTTAACGGCTATGAGCTAGTAACACTCATGACCTTACCTGATAAATTAAAAGAACTAACAGTTGGTTTTCTTGCTTCTGAAGGTATTTTACAAAATATTTCTGAGCTAAAATATTTTCAATTTTCTCATCAGAAAACTATTGTAAGAGTTAATTTAAATCAAGAAATTGATATTAGTTTATTTAAGAAAAGAACTTTAACTTCCGGTTGTGGTAAGGGAGTAACCTTTAGTAATCTAAAAGACTGCGGGGCAGCCAATATAAGTGCCAATAATTTTACTGTACTTTCTAATTCTATAAATAATTTAATGACTGAAATGCAAAAAAGTGCTGAGCTTTTTGAGCAAACTGGTGGTACTCATACCGCTGCTCTTTCAAATGGAGAAAAGCTATTATATGTAATTGAAGATATCGGCCGTCATAATACAATTGATAAAATTATCGGCAAAGCTTATTTAGAGGAAACAAATTTACAAAATAAGCTGATCTTAACTAGTGGTCGAGTTTCCTCAGAAATAATTATTAAAGTAATAAAACAAAAAATTCCTATTTTAATTTCAAGATCAGCTCCAACCTCTACGGCTATAGAAATTGCCAAAGAAAAAGACATTACTTTAATCGGTTTTACAAGGGGAAAAAGATACAATATTTATAATGATCTTCAAAGAGTCAAATTTAAATAAAGGCATATTAAAAATCCCGCCCTATTGCAGGCGGGATTTATATTTACTATATATTTTTACTCTTCATTTTCAAGTTCTTCTATTCTTTTTACTACATCATCTAACTCTCTTTTCATGTCTTTGGCATATTCTTTTAGATCATCTATTTCATCTTCTTTGCTGTATTCTCTTTGCTGCGGGCTATAGTTAGGTGCATATCCACCTCTTGCATAACCTGCGTTATATCCTCTTCTCATGCCACGACCTGGTCCAAAACCTCTTCTAAAACCTCTGCCCATACCTGGGCCCGGTTTTGTGAATCCAGGTGAATCATATCCATTACAATAACCTAATCCTCTTCCTGTTCTTGGTCCAGCACCAGCAGGTCCTCTTCCATCTCCGCCTGGCATATCTATCACTCCTTTTTTAAAAGTTTTATTATTTATTTTCTGTACTTATATTATAACGTAGTTATGAACATATGTCAATAACTATTTAAAAAAATACCCGGCTATAAACCGGATATATAATATTTTTAATGATGATGCCCATGTTCATGAGAACTTCCATGGTCACAGATATCACTTTCAGTATCTAATTCATTGTTAAGATAAGCTTTGACACTATCTTGAACCTTGCCTTTTGCACCTGTGACTACTTCAATATCATTTTTATCGAATAAATCGAAAGCTCTTCTGCCCATTCCACCCGCTAGTACTATATCTACATCTAAATCATGTAAATAGCGGGGTAAAAAACCAGGTTCATGACCGGGATTTTCAATAACTTTAGAATCTTTAATATCACACCCATCTACATCAAAGATCGTATATTCTGGACACCTTCCAAAATGTTGAGCAACATTTCCGCTATTAGTAGGAACTGCAATTTTTTTCACTAATATCACCTCAATTTTGATTAATTCTGTTTTGGATATTTTCCCAAATTTCTTTTATTTCTTTACTTACTATATTATCTTTATCCTGTTCAACAATTAGTTGTGCATTTCTGAGATTATCAACTACATCTGATGAATAAGAAATTTTACCAACTAATTCAATATCTTCTTCTTTTAAATATACTTCTATTTCTTGGCTGATTTTTTTATTAATATCATATTTATTGATTACTGCTAAAGCTGGTATATTGAAATGTTCTATCACTTTTGCTACCCTTTTTAAATCTGAAAAACCAGATTTTGAGGGCTCCGTAACAAAAAGAACTAAATCAACACCTGTTATAGATGAAATCACTGGACAGCCAATTCCAGGTGAACCATCAATTAAGATAAGATCTTTATTTTTCTCTTCAGCAGTTTCGACTGCTTTTTCTCTTACCTCACTAACTAATTTACCAGAATTATCAGACCCAATCTTTAATCTAGCATGAATCATGGGACCAAATTTGGTGGTAGAATTATATATTTCACCTGTATCCAGCAATTTAAGTGATAAGGCATCAGCGGGGCACATGGCTACACATACTCCACAGCCCTCACACTTATATTTATCTATATCATAACTTACAGGATCTACCGCATTAAATCTACAAACATCATAACATACTCCACAGTCCGTGCACTTATCCTGATCTTTTATGGCTAATTTATTACTTTTAAATACATTCGCATTATTAACTTCCGGATTTAATAATAGATGAAGGTTAGGAGCATCTACATCACAATCTGCTAATACTAAATCATTGGCTAAATAAGCCAGATTGGAAACAACGGTTGTTTTACCGGTCCCCCCCTTACCACTAATTACTGTAATTTTTTTCATTTAGAACACCTCTTATCTTATCAAATACTGCTTTAAATTCTTTTTCCCAGGCAGGATATTCTAATACAAATGGTATTCCATCTGAGTATAGATGAGCAAATTCTCGTTTAAAGGGGATTTTAAGTAATATATCAATATTATTTTCTGCACAAAAGTTTTCTATTATATAATCACTGTCTTCTTCCGCTCTATTGATAATAACTCCATGCGGAATTTGTAGTTCATCCATTAATTCACTAGCCAGTTTTAAATCACTTAAGCCAAAGGGAGTCGGCTCAGTTACTAAGATACCATAATCACTGTCAACCACAGCTTCAATAGTTGGACAAGTAGTACCTGGTTGAGCATCTATTATTACATCTTTTTGATTGTCAGCTTTTTCTTTTAAGCCTTCTATTACAGGTACAGAGCTTTCTTCACCAATATTTAATTCTCCCTGCCAAAAATCTACATCATAATCTGTTTCAGCATGTTTTAATACACCTAAAACGCGATCAACTTCTGTAATCGCATTAACAGGACATAACTTTTCACATCCACCACAGCTATGGCAAATTTCTGGAAAAACTAATACTTCATCTAACATCATAGCTAAAGCATTATATTCACAAAAATCTACACATTTACGACAGGCTGTACATGTCTCTTGGTCTATCTCAGGTACCTTACGAAAAATCTGTTCTTCTTTATCGAAATTAGGGTGTAGAAAATACTGAGAGTTTGGTTCTTCAACATCGGCATCTAGTAACTGAATGTTGGGTAAAGATAACGCCATATTTACAGATACCGTTGTTTTACCTGTGCCGCCTTTTCCACTTAGTACAGTTATCTTCAAACTTTTCACTTCCTAGGAGTTCCATTGGGAGAGGTTAGCTGTGAAAGTGATCCCTCCTGGAAAGCTTCTATGGCTTGTTGAACTGTACCATCTTTAGTAGTATACATTTCTATGTTTCCCCTTGTTAAAGCAGTATAGGCTTTTGGACCAACACTACCAGAAATTAATACTTCTACACCCCGGTCAGATATCAATTGAGCTGCACTTACTCCCGCCCCTCCGGAAGCACGGGCTGCTTCATTTTTTATTAATTCCACTTCATCCGCTTCAGTATCTACAATTGCAAAGTAGGGTGAACGTCCAAAATGAGGGTTTACATTACTTTCAAATCCATTATTATTCTCGGCTGTTACTGCTATTTTCATATGATCAACTCCTTGTTTATTATCACTAATCGTTAATATTATACCACCGTAATGAACATATGTCAATTATTAGGCTTTGTGTCCACCTATCGTAGTTTTGATCCTTTCTTTTATACTCCCTGGTTTTGTACTACGTCCGTAATAAAGGGCCTGATAACCATACTTATCCTGCAAGTGATCTTTAACTTTCATCAGCTCAATTTCTTTAGCTTTATTATCAAATATGTTAAGCTGCATATTAGCTTTATTAGAGAAATTACCGAGGCTCACCCTTACTTTACGAACCGCCTGTCCCCGGTAATTTTCATTCAGTAAAACAACGGCTGTATCAAAAATTATAGTTGTTAAATTAGTATAAGTATCTATCGTACGCTGAACGTGAAAGCCACTTTCTAACTCTTCTTTACTGTAAATTAATCCTAAGCTAATTGTTTTACCGGTAAGGTTGCGTGAACGGGCTCTTTTACCTACTTCCTCAGCTAATTCAAAGATGACTGTCTTTATTTTTTCCACATCTGTATAATCACTGTACAAGGTAATACCTCTGCCTAAATTTTTTCTTTCATCCTGATAATGTCCTTCTACTTTGGAAAGATCAACTCCCCAGGCGTGGTAGTATAGTTGAGTTCCCATCACCCCGAATTTATTCTCTAAATACTCAAGTGGTAAATGGGCAAGGTCTCCTACGGTTTTTACCCCGATCTTATTAAAGTGCTTTGCTAATCGACCCCCGATACCCCAGCATTTTTTTAAAGCTAAGGGCCACAGTTTATCAGTTACATCACCATAGGTCCATTCTACTAAACCTTTCTTTTTGCCCTCATTATCCATAGCAACTTTCGACAAAAACATATTAGGACCTAGGGCCATACTACAGTTTAAACCATATTTCTGGAGAAGGTCTTTTTTAATCATACGGGCTACTTTCCATTTATCACCAAAGAGTCTTTCTGTACCATCAAGTTTAATCCAGGATTCATCAATTGAATAAACATGGATTGCATTTAAGGGTACATAATTATTAAAAAGTTTAGTGATTTCAAGGGAAATCCTTACATAAAGACCCATGCGTGCTTCCACTAACTTTATATTAGGATCATCAGGAATCTGATAAAAACGATCGGCTGTTTTTATACTGTACTTTTTCTTGAGGGCAGGAGAAGCAGCCAGGACAACGGAACCACTGCGTTTTTTATCACCTAAAACAGCTAGAGGAGTTTCAACAGGGTCTAGACCGCGCGAAACAGCTTCTACACTGGCAAAAAAAGACTGCATGTCAACACATAAAATATTCTGGTGAGGTAAATTGTCATAATCGACTGGTTTCAATGTAATCACCTCGAACATATGTTTTAATATATATTTGGTATAATTATATTATCATACATATGTTTGTTTATCAACAAAAAATAACCGGCTAACCAATATAGCCGGAAATAGCCATCAAACCGTGTATAGTTGCTAAAATACCGGTTATATAGGCAAGTCTAATATGATATTTTATAGGAATTCTAGTCCAACCTCTGCGATTAGTTCTAGGAATAGCAGCTGTGATAAGTAAAAGTAGATAAGTAATTATACCCAAATACATGATAATAGGGTAATTACCAATATAGGTGTAAGCTAAATTATTTAACCAGAGCATAATATTTCACCCCAAATTTTTGATTTGTTATAATTGAATATTAACAGATGTTCTATTACTGTGCCTTATTTTAAAACTACTGCTGGACATATGATACGCCAAGATAACTTTATACTCTTGATCTGTTTCTAATTTGCGGTCCATATCATCTCCACTATCTAAAGGGATTACAAACTCTATAACTGTACCTTCTTCATTTTCTGAACCGGCTGCTTGTAATATATTTCTAACTTCATCTGCACGGTGTCCGGTATTTGAAACCCCAAAGTGATCTTCTATATTTACACTACCCTCTTCAGTTACATCACCAATGATAATATTAGCATCTCTCATCATAGTAGAAGGATCAAATCCTACCGCTGCCCAGCCCATACCCACAGTTTTAACAGCAAATACCAAATTATTATCTTTGACTAACCAGCCAATTTCCATCTCCAATGCTTCCACATACATAGTATTCTCATATTCATTAGGATTAAAGACACCATCAACTTCTTCATAGTTAACTTCCTGGGCGGAAATAAGAAAAGAAAACCCGGTCAGCAAAAAAACCGTAATCAATAAAATGCCAAAAATTCTTCTCACAACTACTCCCTCCTTTTTTCACTTCTGGTATATATATTATTTATCCATAAAATAATATTTTCCTGCTATTCTAAGAGGTCTATATCAATAATATCTTTAAAATGTATTTGTTGTGGTGCCTCATTTTTTAAAAGTAATTTTTTCTGATAGGAATCATAATTTTTTAAGTATGTTTTTACTTCCTGATAATCATCATCTTTAAAATAAGTAATTTTGACTTTTAAATTCCTTTGTAAGGCTTTTTTAATTCTATAATCAAAAATTTCATAGATCTGTTCATCTAGCTCCGGCCTTTTTTTATTATTCTCGTTTTCCTTTAATTCTTCTAATTTTTTTCGGTGTTCCACTAACATAAGAGAAGTCCATTTAATATTACCACGGTCTTTAAAATCCATAATATTCACCCCTTCTAATGCGAACATATGTTCTAATATTATTATAGCATTAGAAGAGTTGTTTGACAATATTAATTTTCAACTTCTAATTTCTCTAGCTTTTCTTCTGCTTGAAAATTTATCCTCTTTCTCTTAATTTCTTTTAATTTGATATTATTTAGACCGCTCTTAATTTCTATAGTATTATTCTCTTTAATATATTTATATTTATGGGAATGATTCTCTATTAAAATATTATATTTACCTGGGGGAATCTTTTTAAAAACAATAGGTGATTTACCCCTATATCTTTTAATAAAATAGTGCTCATCATTATATAATTTTAGATATAGATCGGTTTTTCTTTTGTTTTGAATTTTATTTAAATACTCATTCGCTCCTTGCTCGGTTTTATTGATATTCACCTTTAACTTACCATATTTAACTAACCTTACTTTTATATTTTTATTATTATACTCTTTGCTAAGATACGGATCAGTTTTTTTAATTACATACTTGCCCTGATACTTATTTAAATCTAATAATCTAATATTCAGTTTACTTTTTTTGTTAAGGTAACAGACAAAATTACCGTCCTGTTTAGTTTTAACTTTTATTCCGTTAATACTTAATACTACATCTTCTAAAACTTGACCCTCGGCAGTTATTACTTGACCTTCTATTTTATTTTGTTTAAAATCAGGTAATTTGATAGTAAAAGGAATAAAAAATCCTATTTTAATATATTTATTTAATATCTTCTTTGCTTGATTATAATTTAATTTACCTGAAAAAGATAGTTCTTTGCCATTATTAAATTGATAGTTGAGTTCAGCTGAAAGATTTAACTTTTTTAATCCAAAGTTATTAACACTAAGCTTTACCCTATATCGTTTCTTCCTAAAAATTCTTGATAATTTATACTTTAATTTTTTCTGGCTATTTAAAAAATCTTTTTTTAGTGTAAAGTAATAATTTTTATTTTTTAATCCATATGCGATATCTTCTATATTAAAATAACTCTTATTATTGATTAAATTAAGGGTAATAAACTGCTTAAAATCTTCCTGGGTTTTATATTTTTCCATCTTTATTTTAAACTTTTGGTTTAATCCCTTTTTGTTTTTTATATTTTTATATTGCAGCTTTATCTTTTTATTTAGATTTTTATAAGTATAGCTAATATATTTTTTTTGTTTGCAACATATCTCAGTTTTGTTAATTAAACTTAGTCTAATTTTACTCTTTTGATTTATATCGTTTATAATATTGAAATCTTGAAATTGATTTTGGCCAATTTTATAAGATCTAAAAGATACCTTCTTTGTTTTTCCTTTATAATGAAGTTTAAAATAATAATTTAAATTTCTCTCTCTAATCTTTTTACTTTCTAAATAAGCATCTAATTCTTTAGTATTATACTTTAAACCGGCCCCTATCTCTTTTTGGAAATCAGTATAAAAAATACTGCTTAAATTTTGCTTTTCATTATTAGTATATGAGAATTTTATATTATTAGTTTGGACCGCATTCGCTTTTAATTTAAAACTTTTATTATAATCAGTACCTAACTGCCAGTTATAATTATCTTGTACTTTTCTTAGATTAAAAGCATTCTTACTTACCATCATAAATGTATTAGCATTAATTTCAGTATGCAAAAGCCATTTTTTTGTAATTTTCTTTTTATGATTTTGTATATATTTATAATCCAAGTAATTATCATATTCATTTATAGACATCTGCTGATTAATAGCTGTCAACTTTTTATAAAGCAGATTTATGCTCTTATTATTCTGATCAACTGCTCTAATATTTAAAATTGGATTTTCTTTATTATGTTTACTTTTACATTGAAGTTTTATGTTTTTACTTTTAAAGGGCTTTATTAAAATTCTTTTAGTTTTAATTTTAAAATTGTGATTGGATTTAATCTTCAATATACGAACTGTATTACCTTTATTGATAATCTTCAATTTAACACTAAATACTTTATTAATATAGTCCGGTACCTCGCTTGGTTTTATAACAAGAATTTCTTTTTTATTCATATGTAGTCTAATCCTTTTGTGATAGCTCTTTTCTTTTGTCATTAGATTAAGTTTTATTACTTTTAAACCAGCTTTGGACCTATTAGAACTTTGTATAATCATATTTATCTTTTTACTATTGAAAGGTTCTATTTTGAATTTTTTAATTGGAAAAATAAGATTTAGACTGTCTGGCAGGTTAATAACTGGTCTAATTGTTTTTGATTCTTTAAATTCATTTTTAACTTTTACGCTTATTATTTTTATTTTGCCTGGATTTATTTTTGGTTCTTCGGTTAAATCAGTAATTATCTGGGCATAAGCTTTTAAATTAAATAAAATTAAAATTACCAAAAGAAAAATTATTATTCTTTTTTTAATTGTTACTTACCTCAAGTAAATATTTCTTACCGAAGTAACCATCTTCTTCATTACCTAATAAGAGAACTAATTGATAAGGAACTTTTCTTTTTAATTTTATTTGTTGCGTAACATTTATAGATGTAGCAGGAAAAATCCGGTGCATATCTTTTTTAAATTCTTTGATTATTTCTCCCGAGTTACGAGCTATTAATAATATTTTAATCCTGGCTTTTAAATCAGAAATCCCGGTATTTTTTATAGCTACTTTAAATAAATAGTTGCTACCTTTTATTTTTTTAAGTTTTGAATCTTGATAAGATAAATTAATTTTTTGATTGCCTGTAAAATCAGTAATGATTTGCACCCCATATCTTATACTTTGCCTTACTTTAATTTCTTTTAGATTTTCTAGGTTTTTTCTCTGATTAGGTATTTTCTCTACCATAAGCATACTCCAATATGTGCCTTTTCTAACAGCTTTTTGGGGTATAACTATCTTATATTCTAAGGATTTTTTCTGTTGAGGTTCTAAAGTTATCCTCTGTTGGGCAAGTTTAATCCAATTAGCATTAGAGCGTTCTATTTTACCGGGTTTATAATAGTAATTTTTCCCTTTAGCATTAAAAGTATAGTCCCTTTTATATAATTTAACTTTGGTCTCTTTATTAGATAGATTTTGGACTACTATATTACCGCTTACCACCTTTTGATCTTCAACTTTAAATTCCTGTGTTAGACTAGAATTAACTATAAAATTTGCTTTTACATTTAGAGAAAAAAGTATGGTTATTGCTATAATAAAGATACTACATTTTTTGATCATAAAATAATCTGCCCTCTCATTTTCATTTTTTTAAAGACTAGTGATTGTATAAGTTATGGTATAGGTTTCTGTGCTCGGAACAGCAAACATATCAGGTACTAAGGTATAGGTAACAGTCTCTCCACTTTCTGAAACATTGGAAAGGCCAGTGACAACATCTACCGCTAGATCCTCTAACATAACCTGTCCCATAGAATTACCGGAAGTACTGGCTACTTCTACTAATAGGGTAAGCCCATCGGCCATTGCCTTATCCAGCTTAGCGGTAATTTTTTGGTTTGTTTCATTAGTAGAATAAGAAATTGTGGTAGTAGAATCAGATACTTTATCCAGTGAAGAACCACTGCTGGGAGCATTGACTAATAGATTAACTTCATTATTTGATAGACTTAACTCATTAATGTTTGATACCGTAATATTGATATTTTGGGTCGCTGTATTACCGGCCAGAACAAATTGATTAAATGATACTAATAAAAGTGTGATTATTAGAATGTTTAATAGTTTTTTTAACAAATGAATAACCTCCATAATTTAATTAATTTTTTTCATATATTTTTTTACCCAAATGTATTATACCATTTTATATATTTATTTACAAATATTTCCTTTTATGTTAATAAGAAAACTCCCTCCCCTTATCTATCAGGGAAAGGAGTTATCTAATACATCTTAATCTTATTTTGTCTAATTTGATAATTTTTTTAATAATATAAACCATCTTAATATAATCCTGCTCTATATTCTTCTGTTTTTAATTTGTAAGCCAATCTTCTTTTCTCTTCTTGTCTATAATTTGGATCTTCTAACCTGAAAAACTCTTTTATTTTTCTCATTTTTATTTTCCTCCTCTTAGTATATATTTTTGTAACTTTCAATTCTACTTAACTCTTTTTGATAATCTTTCAATTCTCTTCTTTTTTTAATGCTTTCTATACCGGCAAAATTCTTAAATAAGTTCATTTGAGGTTTTCCTCCTTTTTAATAAATATTTTTATAAGTTTGAGCTTTAGTTTGATCAAAACGAATCTGTCTTTGACCTTTTCTCAAAAAGGCATTTTCAATATTGATAAATTTCTTGAATTCATCTCTTAACATTTAATTATCCCCCTCTCTTTACTTGTTAATTAAATTGTATAGTATGGAGTTTACTCAAGCACAATAGCCTTTTTAATTTTTTTATGTTAAAATATTAAAGGAAGATGGAGTACACTCAAGCTTTTAAAACTTATTTTCCATAAAAAAAAGAACCCTACTTAAAGGGTTCAAGAAATGGGGAATAATATTCTTTTTAACTAATAAAGTAAGGGGTGGAGTGCCTTTATAGGACACTCCACTGGTATGAAACA
>CAYSHP010000051.1:0-16877 GCA_964430875.1 uncultured Halanaerobiales bacterium | reverse complement strand
GGGCCGCCTCCGACAATTATTAGATCATATGTATTACTCACTTGTATTTCCCCCTTATTGAAATTATTTACAATTAATATATATATACGAATATAATTTACACTTAAAAACACCTAATAAAAATCTTTTTATAAAATTTATAATTATATTTACTCCTTTTTGTTTTTTATAACTGTTTTAGCATAATCCAAATCTAATATTTTATAATCCCTCAATTCTTTTGCACTCCATTTAGATTTTACATTGTCTTTTGATAATCTGTTTAAATATCTAATAGATTTATCCATGATTTGCAAATCTTCTTTTGAAATGCTGTTACCTTTTTTTAAAATCACAGTTTTAAACGGAATTATATTGGGAGGAATATTACCTGTAAGTGGATGGCTGACTAATATGTTTCTTTGGGTTATTAACTTTCTAGCTCTTTTATATACATCTAATACAGTTCCTTTAATAAATATTATATTTTTAGCATCAATTTTTTCTTTTATTAATGGATTATTAGTAACATAAATATAGTTCAATTTTATCCTCCCCTTACTTTAAACTCTATATATAGACAAATAGAGGGGAATTATCCCCCCTAATAATCTACCTTAGTTATATTTAGAATATTTTTCTCTATATTTTTTGGTTTCACCTATAATATCTTCAACCTCAAGAACCATTTCCATCATACTTATCTGTTCCTCATAAACTTCATCATCAATCTCATTCTTTACTTCAGGTTCTAAAACATGATAACACGCGAGCCCTAACTGGACTCCTGCCAATGGACCTGCAAATGTAGGATCTCCATTACTTACTGTTTCACAAGTAAGTCCGGAAGCTTCTGCTTCTGCTCCACCAATTATAACTAATATATTGGCTGGATCATACTTTTCTGCTAATTCTTTTATTCTAGATTGATTCTCTAGGTCCATAGCTCCTGCGCTTGTTCAGACAAAACATTCGGTACTCATAAATACAACTTCATCTGCTTTAGTTGTTTCAATACAATCTTTAATGGCAGGACCGGGTATACCATCTCGATCCCCTAAAATGATAACCTTTTTTCCTTCAAACATTTTGTTAACCTCCTTATTTAAACTCTAACACCTTTAAATAAAGTCTGCCCATTAATATCTGTCTCAAGTGCTTCTAATGCTTTTTTAATCAGATTTTTACGCAGAATATATTCTTCTTCTTTAGATAATTCAGGATTGCCAGTCGGATGAGGTATTGCTACTGCTGGTACAATTCTATTAGCTCCTACAGTCTCAGAAATATTTGTTATAGCACAAATATGGACAGCAGGAATGCCTGCTTTTTCAATATACTTAACCATCGTTGCTCCGCAACGTGTGTCAGTACCTCAGGTGGAAGTTAAAATAACTCCATCCACTCCATCATTTAATAATCTTTCTGCAATATCTTCACCAAATTTTCTAGCATTTGAAACCGCGGTAGTATTTCCTACTGTTACAAAATATTCATTATATAATTTATTAAATACTTTTTCCGACTCTAATTCTTTTAATACATCTAGAGGTAATATCCGGTCTGGATCTTCGTTTGCATATACAGGATCATAACCTCCGTGTACTGTTTGATATTCACCTTCTTTAAGATCATCAATATCTTCTATGTTATAGATTAAAAATCTATCAGCATTAGAAGCTTTTAAACTATCCGGATTACCCCAGGGGACAATACCTCCTGTAGTAATGACCGCTATTGTTGCTTCATCTAATATTATACCGGGAACTGGTTCTACATGAGTAAAGACAGGCATGGGTAGTTCAGTATCAAATTCTTCACCTTTCATCTTTTTCATGAGCATATCTACTGCTCTAACAGCTCCGGATTTATCAGAAAATATATTAACTCTTCTGCCCTGTGGTATATAACCTTCTTCTTCTGGAAAACCTATTTCTTCATCAGATAATAGACGTGGTATAAACTCAGCCATTTTTGGTAAGGCTTTTCTCATCGATGCAGCAGAATCTCCTGTTTTTAATATATATACTTCTTTTCTGTAAGGATCTACTCCAGGATTTTCTGGATACATCGCTGTTAAAGCTGGTATTTTTAACTTTTCCTGTACTGCCTGACAAATAGAACCACAAGCAATACCATATCTTCCAGCATTAAATGCTGGACCAGCCACAAATATATCAGCTTTATATTTTGATATTTCTTTTAAAATTTTATCTTTAGCTTCACTTTGATTTTCTGCGAAGTAGGAGTCACCACAAATAATAGTAGCTACTACTTCTCCTTTTCCTTCTAACATGTTTTCTAGACCACCGGCAGGACCAACAGCGCCTTCCTTGATAACAGGAGGCTGATTAGCAGCTTCTTCTCCTCCAATATTTCCAAAAAATTGATTTATATAATATATTATTTTCAAAACTAAAAATCTACCCCCTTTCTTATTTTAATTTCGTTGTAAGATTTTCAAAACCCATTTCATTTAAACAACCAATTAAACTGGCTAATTCCACACTTATGCTTCCATCATCATGTAAGCTGCCCTTAAAGCCACCAACTATTGTTTCTACTGCAGAGATATCACCGATAACTTTATCCATCGGGGGAAGTTTAACTAATTCATTACCATTACCATTAGTTACCACAGCATCTGCTTTTTGAGTTACATCCGCTAAACCTTGAGACCTACCATCTCTACCTGCATATTCATCTGTAACTAATACAGTATCAATGCCATTCTCTTCTAGCATTTCACAAGTAAGCATCAAATCAGTTTCAGGATTACCTCCCCCTTCTTCAGATATAATTGCTCCCTGTGCTCCTACCATCTTAGCTACATTGAGAGTATATTCAGCAGCATGTTTTTTTTCTGCCAACATTGTACTTTCTTTAGTTAATATTACACCAAGAAAATTTAATTCCTTTCCATGGCGACGCATAAGGTCAACCACAATAGGATTATTTTGATGGTGGAACGTAGTATGTTTGTGACATGGTGCAGCACAATTACCACTAACAATAGCACCATCAAAAATTTCTGTAGGAGTAATTAATCCTGGTAACATACCTTTCATATTTAACCCATAGACATAATTATCATGCATTAATCCCTGACATTGAATCATATTAACATATACTACTTGTGGTAAATCTGGATATAGTTTTTTAGCTTCATCGACTGGATCATATGTGAAGATCTCATCCTGATCTGAATTAACTTCTTTAGCTGCTTCACCTAGATAAGCAGCAGTTTTTAAGCCTGCTAATCTAATAGCTTTTTCATGAGTATGTTCATCAATATCATCTTTGGGCTCAATTAATGGTACAATCAAGTTCATTTTTGAAAAGCTTGCATATTTTGCTCCGGGACCACTCATATCTATTATACCCTCTTGAACATGTAATATTTTACCACAGGTGACTACTGCACAACCTTCTAAAAAATAAGTAGTTCCAGTCCCCACCGTTTCTAAATCATTTACAAAACCCGGAAACACTCCTCCTTTACCTTCTACCTTAGTTCTAGGCTGTATAATATCTTTGATTGGAATTATCCTGGTACTTTCTCCTGGCCTAGCTAATTCAATCTCAACACTTTTTATATTTGAATCTTCCATTAGATATTCTACTAATTCTTCTTTATTGATAAAAAGCGTTTTGTCTTCAATTTGAGTTTTTTCGCCAAATTGTATATCACTGATATTTACTTTTCCTAATTTTAGTTCCATAAACTTTCCTCCTTTCACTGCATAAATAATGCAATTTATGTGCCAAATTAACTCTTAAATAAATTATTTCTTATATCCTTCTTATGACAGTAATTATAGTATTTATACAAAAAATTATTTATCAAAACATATTTCCCAAAGTAATATCTTTATAATTTTTAGAAATGTTATATAATTTTTATAACTAATTTAAGATATTAAACTTCTGTTTGTTTATATTCTTTGCTTTATTGATTTTATTATATATGCTAGTAGCAATTGCAATATCTAAACAACCCATCCCAATTGGACTGATAATAATTCTTTCCTCACTATTTTCTCTGCCATTAACCTTATTATTTATAACATCACCGATTTCCCCAGCAATATCATCTACAGTTAATTTGCCTTCTTCAAAATATTGAGAATATTCACCTCTGTGAATATTTTGTTCCATATGATCTACAAATAATTTATCAGCCTTAAGTATTAAATCTTCACTTAATTCCTGATATGAACCTGCCGTAGATATTAATGCTCCAGGCTTTACCCATTTTTCTTCTACTAAAGGTTTATCAGCAGTTGTGACTGTTACAATTACATCTGATTCTCGAATCGCCTTTTCTTTAGAGCCAGGAATTTCTATTTGTATTGAGTATTTATCTTTAATTATTCTCCTAAATTTATTAATTGCATCTTCATCCAGGTCTATTATATTAATTTTTTTTATATCAAACTGTTCTAACATACAAATAGCAGTACTAATACCTTGTACCCCTGCACCAATTATTGTCAATATATCAGTCTTAGCAGCTAAAAACTTAGCTGCTACTGCTGATTGAGCCCCAGTCCTTATATCAGTTATCCAATTCCCATCTAATAAAGCACGTAATTGGCCAGTGTCTGGATTATTAATTAATATTTGTGCCATTATGTAGGGAAGTCCTTTCCCTTTATTATTTTCAAAACCACCTGCCCATTTTATTCCCAACATATCAAGTGGTTTTATATAAGAGGGCATTGAATTAATCCAATTAGGCAAACCTAATCTGTCCATATTAAGAGTTATCTTAGCTGGCATTTCAATTTCACCTTCTGAATACCATTTATAAGTTTGTTCTTCTATCTCCAATATCTCTTTGACCGTAATATTATCTTTTGCCATTTTTTGTGAAATTATCAAAGCCTCATTATCTAAATTCATTCCACATGCTCCCTCCTATTATTTCCCTTCTTGTAAGTAGTCATTTATTTCTTTTGGATTCATATTTTTAAATCCTAGCTTATCTAAAGTTATACCTTCTGACATATAATCAGATCCATTTAAAACCGAAGAAATATTAATTATAGAATCTATTATTGGTGTTTTAATATTAAATCTTTCACCTATTGAAGACATTAGTACTAATCCATATTTGATATCCTCAATAATAAATCTACTCTTCATACTTGATGGGGACAGAACATTTCTATAACATAAATTTGAATTTATCATTTCATTTATATCATCTGTTTCAGCACAGCGACCCTTATAGTAAGATTGGAAAATATCTTCAAAAGGTTCTATTTCATATCCTAAACTTCTGCCGATATTAATTTTTTCTTCATCGATTTGCTTTAGAACTTTATCTATAGAACTGGTATGGCCTTCTTTATAAAAATAAAATGCTTCCTTAGATTCAACACGGCCCGCATTTAATAATATTGGAGCAGGGTGTAACTGATGGTTAAAGTTACTTAAAGAATTTTCCAAAACATTTTTGTTGAATTTTAATTTATCAAAGACATTTGCTAAAGTATCTTTTGCATCATCAATTTTCTTAGCAGGCATTGAGGCTATTCTAATAATATTTTTAATTCCATCAATATTTACCTGGCCCGGAGCTAAACCACTCCTCTTTGCTACAAATAACATGCTGGCTGAACCACAGATTGTAACTTTATTTTCCATATTTTTCTTTTTCAATAAATTAAATAATCGTATAGAGCCAGTGTTGTCAGGTGTTAATAATATTATTTGCCCTTTCTGTAAGTGAGGTATCATCTTTTCAAAAATAAAATCCTGGGCAAAGGCAGGTACCGGAACAATAATTAGTTTTGCATCATCTAATGCTTCGGACATATTAGTCGTAACTTTTTTTATTTTCGTGAAACCACATAATTCACCAAATGACTGTATGCCGTCATTTTCTATTATTGGATCAATGTTCTCACGAAATTTGTCTGATTCATATAATGTAACATTATGTCCTCGTTGAGTTAAATAAACACTAAAAGCATATCCAGCATTCCCTGCACCCAATACAGCAATATTTTCTTCCATTATTTATCCTCCTTAAAAATTCATTATGTTTTATCTATTTAGAAATTGTATATTGATACTAAAAATATATATTTAATTTACAACTATTTTATCCAAATAAGCCTGGTAGAAACAATACTATTTGAGGGAAGTATGTAACCAGTAAAGTAATCGCAACGTTAACAGCTAGAAACGGTAAAATCCTAAGCGCAACTTTTTCATAAGGAACCTCAGCTATTGAAGAAGCTGCAAACAGACAGCAACCCACTGGAGGGGTTATTACACCTATGATTAAAGTCATACTGGAAAAAATACCTGCATGAAGTAAGCTTAAACCCAGCATTCTATAGATCGGTAAAAATACAGGCGTGATCATAATAATAGCAGGGAAACTATCAATAAACATTCCTACTATTAATAGAAAAATATTTATTAATAATAAAATTACTATATTAGGCAATCCCGACTGAAGTAAATAATTAGCTACTTGAGTAGGAATACCTTCCATAACCATTATCCAGCCAAATAATGAAGCCGCGACTATTAAAATTGAAATTCTTCCACTATCTATAGCTGCCTCTGTTATAACTTTTATTAGTTCTTTAAAATTTAATGTTCTATAAACAACTACTGCTAGAAAAATAGCATATACTGCAGCAGAGACTGCTGCTTCAGTTGGAGTCATGACTCCAGATATTATTCCGCCTAATATAATTACCGGTAAAAACATAGGTAATATTGAGCTTTTAATAATAACTAAAGCCTTTTTGAATTTTATTTTTTCTACTCTACGCGGGAAATTATATTTATAAGCTAAAACCGCTACTAAGGCCATCTGTCCAAATCCTATTAAAATACCTGGTATTGCTCCCGCTAAAAATAGATCTCCAATTGATACTCCTGCCATAGCCCCATAAACAATGAACATAATGCTGGGGGGTATTATAGGACCCATTGTTGATGAAGCGGCAGTAACAGCAGCACTAAAATCAGCATCATAACCTTCTTTTTTCATCGCTGGAATAAGTATTGAACCTACTGCAGTAGTATCTGATATGGCGGTACCTGTACATCCACCAAAAAACATACTAACCACTATATTAATATGAGCAAGACCTCCTTTGAGAGATCCAACAAATAAATCTGCTAACAAAACTAATTTATCACTTATTTTTGCTTTATTCATAACTTTACCTGCTAATATAAAAAAGGGTATGGCTAATAAAATAAAGGAATTATATTCATTTATTAGTCTTATTAGAATTGTTTTCATTGGTAGATTAACGATATATACATATACTAGAGAAGGTAATAATAAACTAAAAGATATTGGGAAGCCCACTAGAACAAAAAACATAAATAAAAACATCATGAATATTACCACCATTGGAAACCCTCTCCTTCTTTGTCATAATAAAATCCCTTAATTAAGATTTCACCTATGAAAAATAGTGTAATTATACCACAAAAAGGTACTGCAAAAAATATAATACCTAAGGGATACTCAAACATTTTTGCATTTATATCCCATTTATCCATAGTTTCCATGAATCCAAATACTGCAAAGAAAACCATTAAAGCTATCAAAGCAGTGAAGTTAATTATAATTATTACTTTTTTAGGTTTGCCTTTTATCTTATTATAAAGGTACTTCATCTTGGGATGAGCTCTCTTTTTTAATGCTAAAGCGGTACCTAAATAAACTGTATATATGTAAGCATGAATTGATAGTTCATAAGAAGCACCTATAGAAAAACCGAATGTATACCTCGTGACAACATTTAAAGCAACTAAAATAACCATAACACTCATAAATAATAATATTAACTTACGAGTAATAGATTCCATAACTTGAGAACATTTCATTATAAACTTGAATACAATTGGAATTCGTTTTTCTTGGGACAAATTCATCCCTCCTTTTCTATCTAGTATAACTCCTTTTTCGACCTATAATCTTTTTAAATTAATTATCAAATAAATCATTTTAGAAACTGAAAAATCTAAACATTAAAAAGACAATCTCGCATTTTTAATATATTTTCTTATTAGATATAATAATTTTTCGGAAACTAAAAAATTTAAAAATAAAACAAAAATATAACACTACAAATTAATTAGTTATCTAAAATTGTAATTATGCTTTTCTTGATTATATATTTTACTTGCCATCTTAAGTAATATGTATTTAATACTTCATATAATAATATTAAGATGGCAAGTAATTTAACAAATTTAATCTCTTTTATTTTATATATTCTTCTAGTCCCAGTGATTCTAACTTTTTATCACTTGGCTTACTTGTATCTTTTTCCCAATCTCTAGCTTCATAATACTCTTCTAGCATAGCATCATAATCTTTAATTACACATTCTTCTTTGTCCTTATATTCACCAAACTTAGGTTTTGCACCCATACGTGGGTGGATCAAATCGTCTTCTTTTTTAAACCCTTCTCTATAGTTGAATAATTTTTGTAGATTTATAGACCTTTCTCCTATTTCTAATAATTCCCATCCATCAATATCCCATCCGGTCAAACCTTGTAACATTTCAGAATATTCTTTTACACCTATGCCTACATAAAAATAAAACTTACAAATTCCCATCACATCTGGTAAAGTACAGCCATCCTGTAATATTTTTAAAGGTTTACCTTTACCCTTTTCTTCCCATCTATCTACTTCTTTGGGATCTAGTAGACCATACTCTTGTAATTGAAAGTCCCTTTTATTATTATCATAATTCATGGCTTCAACTGGGTGAATATGACAAGAACCTCTAGTTCCAGTACCATATGAAACTGCAAGAGCTTTACCGGAGCGTGGGTCATGAGCTGGGGCTTCTAAACCTTTAACCTGTACAGCATATTCTTCTGAACCTTGACCAATTTTTTCAGAAGCTTTTTTGACTCCCGCGGCTAATAATTCACCTAAGCCTTCTTCTTTATTTGCTATCTTTTTAACCATTACAGGTAATACTTCTGAATTACCCCAACTTAGATCTATATCTCCTACTATTTCTTCTGATAATAAATCATTTTCGTAACATTCCATTGCAAATGCAATGGCTGCTCCTGTGGAAATAGTATCAATACCAAATTCATTACATAAATAATCACAATGAACCGCTACATCCACATCTTCATTTAAAACAAAAGCTGTAAATGCTGCCATAGACTCATATTCTGTACCTTCATGCCTGGGGGTTTTGTATTTTCCATCCTTTACTTCTGCAATCCTACCACATTCTATTACACAACCCTTATAACATTGTTTACTATCAACTAAATTATTTTCTTTAAAGTACTCATATATTTCTTCGCCTTTTCCCCACGAATTAGAATTCCAATTTTTTGTAGGAAAATCTCCTGCAACATCACATCCTACTAAGCCTCCCGTTGTACCATCAGCTGACCAACCTTCTGGGCCTGCTGTATCTTTAATGGTTTGATGAGCATTTCTAACAGCTTCCATAAATTTCTTTTTATCAGCAGCTTCTATTTCTTGTGTACCTTTCGCAGCAAAAGCCAAGAGGTTTTTAGAACCCATGACAGCTCCTGCACCACCCCTGCCTACTGCTCTATGGTTTATCATGATTGAAGAATAAAGAACCTGGTTTTCTCCACCTTGTCCTATTGTTAAAACAGAAAAATCATCTCCTAATTTATCTTTTATCTTTTTCTCTTTTTCAGAAGAAGAAAGGCCAACCAGATCTTCACCCTCTCTTATTTCAACTTCTCCATCTTCTAACACTAAATAACATGGTTTTTCTGACTTACCTTCTATAATGGCAAAATCAAAGCCACCTTTACGAAGTGCAAAGCCAAATTCATCTCCAACTCTGGATTCTCCCCATGTATTGGTCAGTGGGGATTTAAAACAAACTTCCAAACTTCCACCGCCAGGTACAACTCTTTGAGTAAGGGGACTGGTCATAAATAATAATTTGTTACTTTCCCCTAAGGGATCAATATTTGCATCTAATTCATCATATAGTAATTTAATACCATAACCAGAACCACCTAAAAATTTTCTCATTGTTCCAAGATCGAGTTTCTCTTTTTTAATCTTTTTTTCACTTAAAGAAACTCTCAATTGTTTTCCGGCATAGCCATATAATTTCTCCGCCATAATAAACCTCCTTATCTATATCTCAACTCCCCATTCCACATATCTTCTAATAATGCTTTAGCACTTTCTAAATCTAAATCTCTAGGATTATTTGCTCTATAATAATTTTCCACTAATTCTTTTGCATATATATCAAGGTCATCTTTTTCAACTTCAAATTCACTTAGACATTTATTGACGCCCACTTTTTCTGCCAATTCTTGCATTGCTTCAATTGCCTTTTTAGCAGCTGTTTCTTTATTATCTTCAGCTGAAGCAATCCCTGCAGAAATTGATACTTCAGATAATATATCTTTAATATGGTCTAAATTATACATTAAAGTATAGGGGAGACTATAGCCGCAACCTAATCCATGTGGCCAATTATTATGAGATGTCATTACATATGAAAAACTATGCGCATATAAACCTCCTACATTTACATATGCTAACATTCCTAATGACGATGCCCATGACATATAGTATCTAGCCTCTAAATCTTCACCATCCTTATAAGCTTTTTCTAAGTTTGCTAAAACAAACTTAACAGACTTTACTCCAAATGCTTCACTTATGGGAGTAGAAATTTTTGAAGTCATACCTTCTACAGCATGAGATAAGGCATCTAAACCAGTACAAGAAGTAATAGATGCTGGCATAGTAACAGTTAATAAGGGATCAACTAAAGCAACATCTGCAAAAAATTGAGGCTTGCTTGCATAAAATTTTTGTTCACCTACACTACAAACTACATATGGACTTACTTCACTCCCAGTACCTGAAGTTGTCGGGACGAGAATTTTCGGTAGTCCTTCCACTTCTATTTCCTTACCTTTTAAATATTCTTCTACTGTGCCTGTATTAGTTGCAATTACAGATGAAATTTTCGCCATATCCATTACACTACCGCCACCTAAACCAATTATTAAATCAAAAGCTTTATTATTTACAATTTCAGCAAGTTTATTGGCAGTAGTAGCGTGGGGTTCTGATTCTACTTCAGTAAATATATCTACATTCATGTTCTCATCTTTTAATATATTTTCTACTGTACTTACTATTCCTATATCTTCAATATTATCATCAGAAACTAAAAGTACATTTTGTGCGTCAAATTTTTTTGCTTCTTGACCTAATTCTTTAATTACACCCCCACCAAATACAAACTTACCTTTACATTTTGTCCCAACCATTTGATATTCAATTCTTCTCTTTAAATTTTCTGAAAGATTTTCCATATATTTATCCAATTGAAACATATAATCATCTCCATCTTCATTTTTGGAATAATTAATAATTTTTAAAGATAGTCACAGATAGAGAGTTTATTTTCTCTATCTGTGACTGAGTTTAATATTTAATCTTTTTTCCAATAATCAGGATCCGCTTGAACTGCTTTAGGTTCGGTTTTTAGAGGATCCATATTTTGAATACTTTGATACCATTCTTCCCATTGAGGATATTTTTCAAACCATTTATCATAAACTGCCTGAGAAGCTTCTTTCCAGGGTTCTAAATCAGGGTATGTTACTGTTTTACCCTGTTCTTTAGCTCTTTCTATAAAGGCATCTTCTTTGGCCCGTATGTATTGATCACCAATTTCAATTGCCTCTTCAAGAGACTGTTGAACTATCTGTTGATTTTCTTCGGATAAACTATTAAATTTATCTCTATTCATTACTACAATAAATTGAGACCAATAATGATTTGTTACAGCCATAGCGTCAATAACTTCAGCAAAATTAAACAGATATTGACCATAAACTCCTAAATCATTGGCCTGGATTAATCCAGTTTGCAGTGAAGTATAAACTTCACCCCAATCGGTTGGTGTTGGATCAAATCCCCAGGCTTCATACATATCTAGAAATAATGGGTTCTGCATACATCTGATCTTAACTTTTTCACTATCTTCTAAATTCCTTATTGGTTTTGTAGAAGAAATAGCAAAACCATTATGATCAGACCACATACCAACTATCTTTACATCTAATTTTTCTTCTGCACCTTCTAATATTTCCTGGATTGGACGAGAACGATGAGCAACATTGTAATGACGAGTATTATTAAATAGATAGGGCAAACTGAAAAACTGCATATGAGGATAATATCCTGCCAAGTGTCCAGAGCTTGTTACATAAATATCCACTGTACCTGCTTGACAAAATTGCAAACCTTCTTCAGGGCTTTGAGTCATAGTGCCTGGATATATTTTGGCTCCAATCTCTCCACCGGTCCTTTCGGAAACTAGTTTATCAAAAGTTTCTGCTACCAATTGAGCTGTTGAATATTCATTGTTGTAATGGCCAAAACTTATTGTTGTTTCTTGAGCAAAAGCAGTACTCCCTATAATTAAGGTTAGACACAATATTACACCTATCAGCATAATGGAATTTTTTAAACTACTTTTATACACACTAATCTCTCCTCTCTCTTCACATTTACTTTTTGTACATCTGTACTTCTAATTAATTTCAGCTCTCTACTTCGATACTCTCTTTATTATTTTGCTTTTTACCGCCTCCTTTCGATGTTATCTAAAATAGATGTCCTATTTCATAATATTTTGAATTTTTTATTATGAGTTAATCTAGTACTTTTGTAATAATTATTTTTTAGAACTATTATCTTTAGTTAAGTTAAATTTATATTCTAATTCAATAATATCATCTGCTATCAGTTCTATCGCTTGATGACTGCCTAATATTTTGTATTCGTTTTCTAATAAATTGATTATTGCATCCTTTAGTTGTTTTTTCTGCACGTTATTAGAATTGTTTGAGTTCATATAAATCAATCCTTAAATTTATATATGTTCATTCTTTAATTTGCAATTCTTGGTCCATTTTATATTGACTTATTATAATTGATAGTGTTAATCAACTAGAAAAGAAATTAATATCAATAAGTAATCCAGAGAATTAATTAAATAACAAATTATAGGATTTATATATAAATATTATTATGGATTTATTTATTCCAACTAATATATAATGCAGGTTTCATGCCAACATAATTATATAATAACATATACTCTTAATCCCTTATATATCAATATTGTTAATTTAATAGTGATACTTTTACAAAATCAATATTTATAATTTTTATAATTTTCAGAAATTTTATAATAATAAAAAGAGCCCTTATTAATTGTCAAATAAGGGGCCTCTAATATTTATAAACAATTTATAATTTTTAGAAATTTAATGTTTTTTTAACATCAACTAATTAAAAATACATTATTAAGTAATATTATATTTTTTTATTTTGTTATATAAAGTAGCAACTGATATACCAATTTTATCTGCTATTTTTAATTTTGATTCATAGCTATTACCATATTTATCTAAAGCATTTTTTATAATAATTTTTTCTGCTTTATCTAAGGGCATTATTCCTTGAATTTCATTTTCATTTTTTTCATTCTGTAAAGTTAACTCTAAATCTGAGGGTTTAATCTGAAAATCAGTGCAGTTTATTACAGCTCTTTCTAACACATTTTCCAACTCTCTAACATTACCAGGCCAATTATAATTATAAAGTAGTTCAAATGTTTTTTCAGATACAGGACGATACCTTTTACCCATCTTATTAAACTTCTTATGCAAAATATGCTCTACTAAAATTTCTAAGTCTTCTTTTCTTTCTCTTAAGGGAGGTATTTCTATATTCCATACATTCAATCTATAATATAAGTCTTTGCGAAATTTCCCTTTTTTCACGAATTCATTTAATTTTCTATTAGTTGCTGTAATTACTCTTACATCTACTGTTATCTTCTTTTCGCCCCCAACTCTTTCAAGCTGCCTCTCTTGAATCACTCTTAATAATTTCGCTTGTAATTTTACTGACATTTCACTTATCTCATCAAGAAAAATAGTACCTTTATCTGCAAGTTCGAATTTACCAAGTTTCCTTTTTTGCGCACCTGTGAAGGCTCCTTTTTCATGTCCAAAAAATTCACTTTCCAATAAATTATCTTGGATAGCAGCACAATTTACAGTAATAAAAGGTTGATTTGACCTAGGACTCTCATTATGAATTGCATGGGCGAGTATCTCTTTACCTGTGCCAGTTTCTCCTTCCAATAATACTACAGTATTATTATTACTTGCTTTCCTAGCAAGTTGTTTAATCTTTATAACAGAAGGAGTCTCACCAATAAAATCTTTTAAATAATAATTTGCCTTGCTCATATTATGAATTTTTTCAGATAGATTTCTTACCTCATTTTTACTTTTATTCAACTTTTTTGTTAGTTGAAATATTTCTTTTTGATCTCTCATAGTTGAAATTGCTCCAACCATTTCTCCACAAATATATAAAGGGGATGCGTTAGAAACTAATTTCGCTGAAGTACCTTTAGGAAAATTAACTAAATTTCTAATACTTTCCTTCTTTTCCAACACATAAGCAAGACTACCGTCAGCAGATACTTCAAAAACAGATTTATTCAATCGGTCAACTTCTTTTAAATTTAACATTTTTAGCAAGGCAGGATTTACATATTTAATAATACCTTGTGAATCAGCAATTTCCACTCCTTCTTTTATTGAATCTAAAATAGTTAATAAAATTTCTCTATTTATTAAAAAATCTTCAATGTTTTTATGTGTACCCTCTGATTTTATATAATTAAATAATTCTTTTTTTAATGTTGAAATATCCTCTACTTTTATGCTATTTTCCATCAATATTTTCTGTAAATAATCAAAATTTAAAATTCCCTTGTATTCAGAGTTGTCATTATCCATTAAAATCCTCCTCTTATAATGAGATTTTTATTATTTAACCACCTATATTAACGGGATATATTGTAACTTCATCATTCTCTTTTATTTTATAATCAAATTCTTTATTCTTATTTTTATCATTAATTAAAACAAAAGCTTTATTCACTGAAATATTTTCTTGTTCTAGAAATTCTTTAATAGTTAAAGCTGAAGAGATAGTAACGATATTGTCTTTTTTGTTGTTAAAGCGACTTGTTTTTCTTAAATTACCATAGATGTTTACTTTTACTTTCATTTTAACCCTCCTAAATTTGTTATTTGTTTATTATTTCCAACTTTACCTCATACAAGGTTGAAATGAACATAAAAAATATAATTAAAAAGTCTTTATATGATAAAATCAGTTCTATTTGTGATTATAATTTTAACATCATTATGTTTCATTATAACATCATTATTCCCTACAAGTCGAATAGATTTAATATAATATATAAAATAATGTACGTATTAGTATATAAAAATGTATAAATAAATACGTTTAATATAAAAAAACACTCCATCGGAACATTTTATTCCCTCTTTTTTTATTCTGTAAAGCTCTATTTGATAGTTTACGATTGATTTGAACATAATAGGCTCTTGTAGGTAGGTTCAGTATATTATATATTATTGTAATGTTAAATTTTTCTTTATATTCAGCGAAAAAATTATTGAATAATTGTGAATTTATTTCTCTTTGAATAATAGATAAGTTTTTATAGATGTCCATATCTTCGTAAAGTTTATTGGTAACTTTTTGAATTTTAAGAATTTCTTTTTTGTTAACAGTAGTATTCTCATTATTTTTTTATTTTATAATATTACTCGATGTAATTGTAATTAGGAACCTTTGATACTCCATATTCACATAATAGGTAAGTTACTAGGCTGTCTATATTATGAAGATCAACAATAATTTCATTAACAATTTCATTATATCTTTTGCTTTTTTAAATCATTATGAAAGCCTTTGTTAAATAATATTAGGGAATATTGTTGAACATCTTTTCTCCATAATTATTTGACATTGACATTATACTTATAAAATTCACTTTGTCTATTATTTATACTTCGATTATTATGTAAGATATATCATATAAAAAGTCAATATAGTTAATTCACATCTTAGAATTAAACTATTATATACAAACCCCTCATAGATTAATAATTTCACCTAAATAAAAAGGAAAAATCAACCCTGACATACAATATAGAGAATATAATTAATAATTATTTTATATAAATTGTACAAATTCAAATGTGAAAACCCCACAAAAACAGGAGTGGTTTATATGAATACCAAAAAATTTCTATTTTTATATTTTTCATTACTTTTTATTATTATTTTCACTTTCCCTGTAATTGCAATTGATAATGAAAACTTTAAGAACTGTTCCTCTTGCCGTGAAAATATCGAAAAACTATATGAAAATGAAGAAATAGATGTAGTTGAATGGGCTTTGTTCAAATATTACTTATCAAATAACCCATTTGAAATGCCAGATAAAGCAAGATGTGATTTACATAAAGGTTATATAAAGTCAATAGATTACCTTTTAAATAATAAAGAAAAATATGTTGGCGAAAAAGTTAAAATTAAAGGAACATTTGAAGGTTGGGATGGTAAATATGGCCCTCCTCCAGTGACAAGAAGTGATTGGATAATTGCTGATTCTACTGGTGGTATATATGTATATGGTCCTTTCCCAGCTAATTTACATCCCGGAGATAATGAAGATCAAGGTGAAAAACTATTTTTAACTGGTGTTTTAAGAAAAATACAATATGACAAAGAAAATATGTATTATATAGAAAGAACAAAACCTGAGATAAAAACATTAATAATTATGGATGATGATAATTAAAAAGAAACATTAAATCAAGATTAATTTTTAAAAAGGAAAATCTTTTATAAGTTGTTTCTAAATAAGTTTAGTTGATATAACAAATTTAAAAGCCGCTAATAATTAAGCACATATTAGCGGTTAGTTTAGCATTTGATATATAATTTG
>CAYSHP010000050.1:0-16901 GCA_964430875.1 uncultured Halanaerobiales bacterium | reverse complement strand
AAGCCTTTTCCACCACTACCGGCTGGTCCTACTTTAGGATAACCAGAGTTATTGGAAATACTGTACATTGTTTCACCTTTTTTATTTAGTCCTTCAGGATTAGCAAATTCAGCTACACCCATTTGAGCTAATGTTTTATTATATCCATTATCAAAGGAACCCACAATAGTACCTGAATCATTTATGGTGAAGTCTTTAAGTTCACCCTGTGAATATCCATCTGCTTGATCTAAATCAGCTGTCATATCTCCTTCATATTGGGTGAATTGTGAGAAATCAAAGGTTATTTCTTGGTCATTTGCGGCTCCTCCATCAGGATTCATTTGTAATGTTACTGTTTGTCCAGACTTCATTCTACCTTCATCAGTAAATGTTATTGTATGATCAGAACCACCAAACCATCCAGTTCCAGAAGGACTTGCTCCACTTACTTCAATATTATCTTCTTGAACTAACCATTCATTTGGTCCATTTTTTAATATATCAAAGGTTAGATTATGTTCAACTCCTAGAGAATCATAAATACTGGATGAAATTGTTTGTTTATTATTAGTCTGAGCACTAGCTATATCTCCACTATTTGCTCCTTCAAATAAAGTTGCAGTATTTATATGTTCTCCATAGCCTGGTAAAACTATCTCAGTGTTAGTACCAGTCCCTACTTGATTTACTATAATATTATCTGAAGTAGTACTATCTACTAAAACAGCACCACTCTCATCTACTATTTTTTCTATTTCACCTGATGCATTTAAGGTTATAGTACCATTTATAGAATTATTAGTAGTATTAGCAAATTCTGTATCACTACTATCTGCATTTAAAGTGAAATCCCACTCGTTTTCATTTTCTCCTTTAGTAAGAGAAACGTTTATATTATCTGTATTGGTACCATCACTTATTTCAAAAGTATCTGATTCATCAGTGAGAGTTAATTCATCAATAGTGGGGTTCAAATTGTCTGTATAGCTAGCTTCTGTAGTTGCTGATGCATCCATTGATTGATCTAGTGATATATCTTCAAGACTATCTAAGTTAGTTTCTGTGATAGTTCCATCTTCATTCGCTACCCAGCCCTGTACTCTATTACCAGTTGCTGAGTTGACTAAAAACCCTTCTTCATCAAATGACATATTGCCTGCTCTAGTATATAGGTTTTGGTTTCCATCATTGACTATAAAGAATCCATTACCCTGAATTGCTACATCTGTTTCTTTGCCAGTGGATTGTAAGCTTCCCTGGCCCATGTTTTTATCTATACTACCTAGTTGTACACCTAAACCGATCTGTTTAGGATTTGTACCACCTCTATCACCCTGAGGTGATGAGGCCCCATTTATAGTTTGACTTAACATCTCTTTAAAGGTAACTCGACTACCTTTAAAGCCTGTTGTGTTTACATTGGCAATATTATTACCAATAACATCCATCTGCTGTTGGTGTGCTTTTAAGCCTGACACACCTGCATACATTGATCTTAGCATATTTAGTTATCAACCTCTCCTTTACGCTGGTAGAATGCCTCTGTCAGTTAGCATTCTGTGGCATCCGTAAAGGACCTGCCATTTAACCAGCTTAGTTTTGTTTTTACATTAATACTGTTGAATCAATATTAGTAAATACTTTTTCCTTCATGTTATTGCCATCTATTGCTGTGACTACTTTATTATTTTTTACACTTACAATATAGGCTACATCATCTACTAATATAAGGGAATCTTTTGCTCCCTTTGATTCAGCTTTTTCGACTCCTTTTTGTAATTTCTGCATCTGTGTTTTATTTAAATTAATATTTCTGTTTTTTAATCTTTCTTTAGCATGTTTGGAAAATTCAATTTTAGAACTTTTTATTTTTTCCTGAAAGATCTTTTTAAAAGGAGTACTGCTTTTATTAACATTCTTCTTGTTTTGTTTATTTACTTTATCGTCTTTTGTATTAGGTTTAAGGGGTCTGTTAACAATTAATCTGTTATCAATTTTCATCTTTCTCACCTTACTCCCTTTTACTTATTAATATATGGCTGTGATATCGTCTACATTGATTTTGTCATTGTTGCCATTATTGAGATGAGCAAATGTTTTATCTCCTTCAAAACTAATCTTTATCACTTCACCGGTAACTTCTCTTGAACTTTCTTTACCAACTATTTTACTTTCAACCGTTTTTCCAATTAAAGAACTATTTTGATTAACTCTTTGTACATCCATTAGCTTGTTAAAGTTTTGATTCATGTTATTCATCTGTTCTAGGGAACTAAACTGAGCCATTTGAGCAATAAATTCCTTATCTTCCATCGGTTTTAAGGGATCCTGATTTTGTAGTTGAGTGATTAAGAGCTTAAAGAAAGCATCTTGACCAAGTTCTTTTTTTATCTGACTACCGACTGAGTTCTCATTATTAGCGGCGGTCTGACTGTTTGCTGCACCGGCAGCTTCTATAGCCATATTACATCTCCTTTCTTAAGCAAAGTATTCAAAGCCGTTATTTATTAAACGCTGGCTTCTCCAGCTCGGCTTATTAATCTCTTCAATTTGTTCTTCAGTTAATTCACTGTTTTCAAAAAAATCATATACATTTCTTTGACTTTTGTTATTGTTATTGTTTTTGTCATGTCCTTCTTTAAACTGCTGAAATAGGTTGTTTGAGTTTTGATTGTTTTGGTTTTGGTTTTGATTATGATTTTTATTTTCTGATTCGATATTAAAGTTATCTACCTGTAACCCCTTGGATAAAAGATTGTTTTTAAGTTCCTGTAGATTGTTTTCAAGATAATTTTGAACCGCATTGTTTTCTACTAGTATTTTACCGACTATCTTGTTTGCTTCCATTGATAAGTTTATCTTCATTTTACCCAGTGAATCAGGTTTGAGTTTAATTTCTATTTGATTTTTATTGTTTAAGTTCTTGATATTTACTTTGTCTTTGATCTGATTTAATATATTATTTTTTTTGATTATATTATTAAAATTATTCTTAGTAGTTTTTGCACTAGTATGATTTTTGATATCCATATTTTTAAAGCCTGTTAAATTTTCTTTACCAGTATTTTGCTGTTTTTTACTAAAGTATTTTATATTATTTACTTTTTTATATTTATTACTATTTTCTTCATTTTTTAGTTTAAATTCTAAATTGTTAAATAGTAGTTTATCTTTTGTATTATTTTTTGTTTTAATCTGAGAAGTATCCTTAAGTTCTTTACCGGTAAATTTAACTCCCGCATTTTTAACTGCTCTTTTACTTGGCTGTTTATTATCTGCTTTTAACTTGATATCCTGATTATATTTACTATGTTGTGTTTGCTTGTTTTGTTTGACTACTTCCTTTTGATTAGATTGATTATTTTGTTTTAATATATTGGCTTTATTATGCTTTCTGGCTGTTTTCTTTGTGTTAATTTGATGTACTATATTTTTTTGAATTGTTTTGATTTCTTCATTTGTTAATTTATTGATTTCAGTAACTATCTTTTCTAGAGTTACTTGTTCATTTAATTGTGAATTATTTAAAACCTTAATTTTACTTAATAACAAATTTTCTTGTTTTGATGTTTGATTTTGAGTTTTTTCTAAAATCATTTGCTTTAATTTATTTAATTGCTTAGGCTCTAAATTCTTTAATTTGGTTACTATCTTATTTATCGTCATTTTGTTACTTTTTCTTAAGGAAGAATCAGGGTTTATTTTCTTGGCTGTTTCATCTTTAGCTTCATTTCTTGCCTTATCTGTTTTTGGAATGTTTTCTTTATTTAATTTTTCTAACTCATTCAGCAGTTTTGCTAATTTCCCAGCAGATTCCTGACTGACTTCTTTTTTATTGTTTGGTATTTCTATTAGGATATTAAACTTATTTTGTGCTTTATCCGTTGATTGAGTGTCACTTTTTAATTTAAATATTGATAGTTCATTGTCATTTGTATTATTTTTTTGTTTTATTAAAATCTGTTTAACATCAGCTAAATCAATATTTTCTGCTTCTAGTAGTTTTTTTATCTTATTTAATATTTCATCTAATTGCTGGTTTTCACTATTTGTTGTTTGATTAGTAGTTTCTTGACTGTTTAAAAGTGACCTTATTTTTTCTTTGAAATCATTTGGAAGTTCAATCTGTTTAGAATCTGCTTTACCAGTTTTTAACTGGTTTGTCTGTAAAGTAACTGCTAAAGCATTTATCTCTCATCACCTCCTCTTTTTTAGTTTTTATTTATATTAAAGGAATAGCTACTCCTTTAATCTCTCAGTTAACTGTACAGCAGTTTCCTGCGGCATGTTCATCAATATTTCAGCTACATGTTCATCTTTGAGTTCATCTATTATTTCTAGACTGGTTTCCATTTTTAAATCAACCATTACCTTAGCTGCTTCTTCGGGGTCCATGTTTCCATATATTTTTACTAGTTTATCTATTCTAGCTTTCTTTTCTTCCTGACTTGCTTTTAAGTTAGCATACTTTTCTTCTAAATCTTTTATTTTCTGGTCTTTTTGCTCTAAGGTGTTTTTGACCTGTTCTAAATTAGATTTTATTTCTTCGTTTTCTTTTTTTAATTCATCATATGAATTTTCTAATTTATAGTAATCATTCATCATTCGGTCATACTGTTCATCTGTTTTCATTCTTTCTTTGACATATGGGGTAGAAGTTACTATATCATCTAATTGTAATATACCAAAAAGGTTTAAAGCCCAAACAACATAGAGTAAAACAAACAAGAAGAGAAAGATATATATTGCCTTTTTCATCTTATACCTCCTGGTTACTTAATCGTAGGCTTAGTTCATCTATTTCTTTTTGCTCTTTACTTAATAGGTCTTTGTAAAAAGCCTCTGATTTCTTTTCTTTTATTTTTACAATCTTTTCTTTAGCCTGTTTTTTTTCAATAACTATTTCCTGATGTTCTTTTACTATTTCTTTTTGTTTATTGTATTCTTCATAAATATCTCTTATTTTTTTCTGCTGTCTTTTTATGTAATCTCTGGTTCTAATATTTTCGGTTACAGTTAAATTATTATATCTAATATAGTCAAATAGATTGGATAGCTTTTGTTTTGCCCTATCTAATCTCTCTTCTAATTCATTTTTGCGTTGTTTGACCTGATAAAGTTCATGTTGGGCCTTATCTAATTCAACTTCCCTTATATCAAGTACTCTCTGTAGTCTAAAGTAAAATTGAGCCATAAGATTACCCCTTTAAAATTTACTTTTTTTTATGAATTTATAATTTGCGCTAACCTTTTTTTGGTTTCTTCAAAACTTACTTTTTCTTCAATCCGCTGAGTTAAAAAATCATTTATGCGGTCTATTTTATTAATTGCCCGGTCTACTTTCGGGTTACTGCCTTGTTCATAAGCTCCAATACTGATGAGATCTTCCGCTTCTTTATAATCAGCTAAGAGTTTCTTTAGTTGGTTAGCATTTTCTAGGTGGTCATTATCTACTACATCTTTCATTACACGGCTGACACTTTCTAAGACATCTACAGCCGGGAAATGGTTGCGGGAGGCTAAATCCCTTGATAATGTGATATGTCCATCTAAGATACCTCTTACAGTATCTGAGATCGGTTCATTAAAGTCATCACCTTCTACTAAAACTGCGTAAAGTGCAGTTATGGAGCCTTTATCATTGGTACCTGTTCTTTCTAAGAGTTTTGGTAGTTTAGCAAAGACTGAAGGTGGGTAACCTCTAGTGGCCGGTGGTTCACCGGAAGCAAGGCCAACCTCTCTTAAAGCCATTGCTACCCTTGTTATCGAGTCCATCATCAGGAGAACATCCTGGCCCTGGTCTCTAAAAAATTCTGCTATGGAAGTGGCCACACTGGCGGCTTTCATTCTAATTAAAGCCGGTTTATCAGATGTTGCTACAACTACAATAGAATTCTTTAAACCCTCTTCACCAAGATCTTCTTCAATAAAGTCTCTAACCTCTCTACCACGTTCACCGATTAAGGCAATTACATTTATATCAGCCTCTGTGTTGCGAGCAGCCATTCCTAAAAGGGTACTTTTACCTACCCCACTACCAGCAAAGATACCAAGTCTTTGGCCGCGTCCACAGGTTAAAAGTCCGTCAATACTTTTTAGTCCTAAGCTTAATGGTTCTTTTATTCTTGATCTTTTTAAGGGATCGGGTGGTTCTTTACTGACGCTTACTTCTTTTAAATTTGCATAGTCTAATTCTTCTTTTTCAGAAGTAAGGGGTTTTCCTAAACCATTTAGAACTTCCCCTAAGAGTTCATTACCAATTTCTATTTTAAGTTCACTACCACTGGCAATAACTTTTGCACCGGGAGTAATGCCCTTCATCACACCAATGGGCATCAGTAGAACTTTGTTATCATTAAAGCCGACTACTTCAGCCTCAATATCACCTTCACTGCTCTTAATATAACAAAGTTCTCCAATACTTACCTCTGGTCCAATGGATTCAATGATAAGCCCTACTACTCTCGTAATATAGCCGAACTCTCGATTTACCTTGGTATTTTCAATTGTTTTTTCGATTTTTTCTAAATTAAAATCATTAAACATTTATTTGTTCATACCCATTTCTTTTTTAATTTGTTTTTCTAATCTATCCAGTTTTTCGACTAGATAGGCGTCTTTACCACCGAAGTTTGTATTTACAACACAGTCTCCTTTTTGTAAGGAGTCATCGGCATTAAATTCAAACTTACTTTCCGGGAAATTAGTTTTAAGTTCACTTTTACTTAAATATGGTAAAATTTCTGGGTTAACATTGATTACAAACTGCTGATGGTTATTACTTAAATCCGCTAATACATCTTCTACAATATTATTTATTATTTCAGGACTTTCTTCTATTTTGTGATTAATTATCTTACAAGCCATCTTTGTTGCAATATTAATCAAAGTAGGCTGCAGCTGATTTATCTCTTGATCATATTGATCATTTAGCTGTTCTATTTCATGATGCAGAGTATTAACTACTTCTTGTATTTTTTGATTTGCTTGTTGTAAGCCGGCTTCTTTACCTTTTGCAAAACCGTCTTGATAGGCCTCTTTTTTTATATCTTCAACTTTGGCTTTTTCTGCTTTTGCTTCTTGTATAATTTGTTCTGCCTTTTTTTCTGCTTCTTTTATTATATTTTTGGACTGTTCTTTTTTAGATTCTTCTGATACTTTTTCTTGTTCTTCTTTACCTTTTTGATCGGTTTCTTTTTGCTCTTCACTTTTTGCAAACTCTTCATTAGGTTCATTTGATAATTTATATTTACCAATTATTTGAGAAGCTTTTATTATTTTAGACAACTAATTCACTCTCCCCACCGCGTGCTATAATTATTTCACCGCTTTCTTCTAATTGTCTTATGACATTAACGATACGCTGTTGAGCATCTTCAACTTCTCTAATACGAACTGGCCCCATATATTCCATGTCTTCTTTTAACATATCGCGAGCTCTACTGGACATATTGTTAAAGATAACTTCTTCTACTTCTTCACCAGATGTCTTAAGGGCAAGGGCGATATCATGAGTTTCAACTTCACGTAATACTAACTGTACTGCCTTATCAGATAATAATACGATATCTTCGAATACGAACATTTGCTTTTTGATATCTTCGGATAAGTCGGGGTCTTCTTCGTCTAATTGATCGAAAATGTTCTTCTCTGTACCACGGTCTACCTGGTTTAAGATATCAACAATAGTGTCAATACCACCAGCAGATGCATACTCATTGGTAATAACGGAAGATAGCTTTTTCTCTAAAACACTTTCCACATCTTTTATGATTTCAGGAGAAGTTCTATCCATGAGTGCAATTCTTTTAGCTACATCACTTTGCACTTCTTCGGATAAGGAAGATAAAATTTGCGAAGCCTGGGGAGACTCAATATATGAAAGAATCAAGGCAATTGTCTGCGGATGTTCGCCCTGGATAAAGTTTAGAAGCTGGTCTGCATCAGCTTTTCTAATATTATCAAAAGGCCTTACCTGCAGGTTAGCAGTTAATCTATTTAAGATATTATCTGCCTCATCTTCACCTACTGCCTTGGCTAAAATCTGTCTGGCATACTTAATACCACCACTACTGATATAATCATTAGCCTGCAGCAAATGATAAAACTCCTTAAGTACCTTATTTTTCATTTCGGTACCTACTTTTTGCATATTCGCAATTTCTAACGTTACCTCTTCAATCTGTTCTTCGTCAAGGTGCTTAAATATCTTTGCAGATTTATCTGGACCTAATGAGATAAGTAGAATGGCTGCTTTTTGTTTTCCTGATAGTTCAGTTATACCTTCCATAATAAATCCCCTTACTATTTATATATTTTAGTCTTCCATCAACCAATTTTTAAGTAGCTTAGCTACATCTTCCGGCTGATCTGACACAATATCCTCTAAATCTTCTGTAAGCTGTTTTTTCTTTCTTTCTTCTTCACTTAAGGACGGTCTACTGAATTCTTCGCTTTCTTCGGCTCGTCCACCTTGACCGGCTTGATAGTCTACCATCTGACCCCTCTGGACGGTCTGTTCAGCAGTTTTTGACGACATTGACCTTCTTACAAAGAATATGATTAAACTTAAAATTATTATAATAAGAACTATAAGTCCACCGTAAATATACATTCTATTTCTTTCAGCACTGGCTTCTGCTTCCTTAGCCTGTGCTATTTCCTGTTCTAAGCTGTTATCAAAGTTAAAGCTGTTAACCGAAACTTGATCGCCTCTTTCCGGATTATATCCAATCGCGGTTTGGACCGATTCTTCAATCTTATTTAAAAGGGCTGGTTCCTGTTCACCATCAACCATAACTGATACGGTTAATCTTTCTACTCCCCCACCAGCATAAACCTGTCTTTCAATCTTTTGATTAATTTCATAATTAGTTACCGTATTTGATTTTTCGGACTGACTGGATTGAGCTGCATTACCTTCTGCTTGATATTCCGGAATATTACTCTCAGTGCCGGCTGCACCGCCATTATTATTAGAAGTAACGTCATTGGTCTCTTCTATTACTTCCTCGCTTCTAATGATGCCTTCTCCGTCTGCTATAGGAGTATATGTAGTACTTTCAACTTCTCTTTGGTCAAAATTAAGTTTAGCGCTTACATTTACAGAAAAATTATTAGGACCTAAAACCTTAGTTAGTAATCTTTGTAAGTCCTTCTCTAGACCATTCTCAAAATTGTTTTGGATCTCCATATTTTCCTGACTGACCTGAGAATTCATATTATTACCATTGCTTTCAGCACTAAGTAAGTTACCACCTGTATCAATAACGGTTACATTGTTAGGAGTCATATCCTGAACACTGCTTGCCACCAAACTTGTAATTGAGTTGACCTGAGCACTGCTCATTCTATAACCAGAATTTAATTGTAATAGTACAGAGGCTGAAGCAGACTGCTGTTCATCCAAATAAAGACTGTCTTTAGGTGCTGTTATCTGTACCTTGGCATACTCCACTCCACGCATGACCTTAATTGACCTACTTAATTCACCACCAACTGCCCGGTAGTAGTTAACCTTTCTTTCAAAGTCAGTTGTACCAAAACTGCTCTGATCAAATATTTCAAAGCCCACTACACCCTGGTGTGGTAATCCTTCAGAGGCTAAATCAATACGGGCCTGGTGTACCTGAGCTTCAGGTACTTCGATTGTACTACCGTTGTTCGTTAATCTATATGGTATATTTTTTTCTTTTAACGAATTTACTATCTTACCGGCATCTTCTTGGACCACATCTGTATAAAGTGGGGTATATACAGTTGAATTACCTGTTACAATTAGGTATCCAAATACCGCCAGCATTAAGATGGTTCCTGCTCCAATGACTATCTTGGCTTGACCGTCAAGATTATCCCAGAGCTCTTTTAATTTTTCTATGTAATCTGTTAATGAATCCCACATATATAATTACCTCTCCTAAAAATCACTGAAATATATTATATTTAAAATCTTTTTAAACCTGTAATCTCATAATCTCTTTATAGGCATCTAACACTTTATTTTGGACAGCTAAGGTAAGTTGCATAGCTGTTTCTGCTTTTTGTCCGGCAATCATTACCTGATGAATATTATCGGTCTTACCAAGTGCAAAATCTTCAGTCAACTGATCAGAATTCAACTGAAGTTCATTTGTTTTATTAATATTTTCCTGTAATAACTGTTGGAAGCTTTTGGTTGGATTTGTATTTTTATCATTATTTACCTGATTTATATTTAATAACTGTAAGCGGTTTTGTATTGGATTAATCATCTATTTTACCCCCTACCTATTTCTAAGGCTTTCATCGCCATTCGTTTTGTTGTATTTAAAGCAGTTACATTAGCTTCATAGGCCCTAGAAGCTGTTATCATATCAACCATCTCAGAAGTTATATTAATATTAGGCATTTGTACATAACCTTCTTGATTTGCATCTGGGTGGTTTGGCCTATACACGGTCTTAAACGGGGAGTTATCCTCTCTAATACCGGCTACCTCAACACCTTCACCAGAGTTATTATTTTGACTACCCGACATTGCTGAAGCTAAAGAGTTTGAAAATGAACTACTTCTTTCTCTAAAAATTGCCAATTTACGCCTATAAGGTATACCTTCTTCTTCAGTACGGGTCGTATTGACATTAGCAATATTATCAGCAATTAGATCCATTCTTAACCTTTGGGCTGTTAAACCAGAGGCACTAATATTAACTGTTGAAAACATATTTATTCACTTCCCTTTTGTATTACTTCCTTCAGTAAACTGAACTTACCGGCTATCCTTTGGGATAAAGTATCATAATACAGGTTATTTTTGGCAAGTTTTGCCATTTCCGCATCTACATCAACATTGTTTTCATCGTTTCGATATGATGTATTTGTATAATTATTAATCTTAAACTTATTGATTCCGTTGAAATCCGAACGATAACTGTTACCATTAATAGCTAAATGTCTGGTATTGGTCTGGGCCAGTTGAACTGAACTTGACTTGCTATCCCCATTATCTTTTTTAATTTCGTTTAGATTCCTTTTTAAAGCATCGACAAAATTTACATCTTTTCTTTTATATTCCGGAGTACTAACATTTGCAATATTGTTTGAAAGCGTTTTATGACGGAGATAGGCTCCATCTAAACCCATTTCAAGAAGGTTAATAGTTGAATTCAATTTCATCCTCCCTTTCTAACCTAATTTAGCAATAGCTTCTTTTACACGGTCCTTTTTAAAGGGCTTGACAATGAAATCCTTAGCACCTAACTCAATAGCTTGAATTACTATTTTTTGCTGTCCCATAGCAGAACAAACTATTATATTAGCATTAGGATCAATGTCCAATATTGCTTTAATGGCTTCAATACCGTCCATAACGGGCATTGTAATATCCATTGTAACAATATCAGGGCTATGTTCCTGATACATTTCAACTGCCTCCTGGCCGTTTTCTGCCTCCCCTACGATTTTGTAATCATCTTTTAAAATGTTTTTTAGATTTAATCTCATAAAAGCGGCATCATCTACAATCAACACATTTTCCATGAAACCTTCCTCCTTAAATAATGTTATATAAATATTCTTATATTAATACATTGATTTATCAATATCTCTTAAATATTTGTATATATATGAAACATATTAATATTTATTATGTATATTCTGATAATAAATAGGGAAATGATCTTAAAGTGTAAGGTCATCTCTTTTATAAGAGGTGACTTTGACTTCACCTGAATCTGCATAAAAACGCATTGTTCTTCCGAAGTCCTCACCGGTATCTTCCCCAATTACCTTTATACCCTCTTCTTTTAGGATCTTTTTGGCTGCTTCTGAATTTCTTTTCCCGATATTCATCGCAGAGTTTTCATCAGCAAAGTTAAACATCCTAGCTCCCCCCACAATTTTGGCTCTAATACGGCTTTTACTGGCACCTTTTTTTACCATTTCATTAATTAAAAAAGGTATACCTGTATCAGCATATTTAGCTTTATTTTGTTTACCATTACTGTTGGGCAGCATGAAATGTATCAAACCACTTACCTTTGAATATTGATCATAAAGGGCCAAACCAATACAGGAGCCTAAGCCCAAGGTTACTAATACATTTGGGGGTTTAGCCACCGCATATTCGGCCATTTTTATCCGGATTTCATCTCTACTCATCTCCACTCAACCCCAACGAACCTAAAATTATAGATAAAGACTCTACCTGGGGTATAAAAAAGAAATATCCTTCAATTTTTTCTTCACCATCCATAAATTCAGTTTCAATTAAAAGGACATTTTCACCAGTACTACTGGCTGAGATCATTGTAGAGCTTAAGATTGCTCCCGCCATATCATAAGAAAAGCCGGGCACAGATTGGTTCATTTCTAAATTTGTCATATCACCAATCGATCTTAAGTAGGAACCACTTAAAATATTACCTAATTCTTTTAAGAGAGAGATCTCTATTTCTCCCATCTCTTCCGGTTCTATTATTTTGTCCATAACTACTTCGACTAAATACTTGATTGTACTTGAGGGAAAAATAAATAGGATAGTTCCAGGTGCTTCACCAGATACTCTAAACAATACTCCGGCTACATGATCTTCTTCATTACCTGTTATTGTACTGACTTCTTCTAGTGGTATGATTTCTATGGAAGGAACATCTATTTCGATTCTTCTATCTAAAACTTCTGAAAAAGCCGTTGCAGCATTACCTGCCCCAATATTACCTACCTCTCTTAAAGCATCTTTTTGTAACTCACTTAAATTATCCTGAGATTTATTCAACTTTATTTCCTCCTGAACTCTTAAGATTGCCATATTTATAACCAAATATTTCTATTAATAGAAAAAACCTACAGTGAAAAACTGTAGGCGCCAAAATCGATTCTCAATTTGGCAGCCTGACAATCTCATTTAGACTCAAGGCTTTGCGCCTCCCCATCACTGAGGATTTGCCCTTTTCAAATAGAATCACATCATTATTTTGTTTTTTGAAATAATATATATTAATAAAAATAAAAAAATTAAACAAGTTTTTAAAATTTATAACTTTACAAAGATGTATTTATAACAAATTTAAGTATCTTATGTATAATTTATTACCGAATTTAGGTCTGATTGGTTAATAAAAAAAGATATTATTCATAAATATAAAAGATATCTTATATTTAAATATAACTAATAATATTTGTTTTGTCAAGAATTTTCTATTTTAATTAAATTGAGTAAATTACTCCATTTTGTGCAAGGATTTAACATTTATTAGGAACTATTACTTATAAGTATTTGAAGTTTATTTGACAATATAACTTATATTATCTAAATTTTTAATGAAAACAACAGTTTTTTAAAGCTTTGGATAGTTAAAGTACGCTATTAGTAATTAAATGGTAATTATTATCAATATAATGAAATAATAACTAATATATGACTGTCTGTCAAGAATAATTATTAAATTTTTTATTTATACATGAAATAAAAAACTTTAACAATCACCGTCTTAATAGTAACGGTTACTCTTAATAAAATAATTTCTAATTACCTTATCTATACTTATTTCATAAAAAATTATGATCTCCTTCTGAGATATATAAAATATTATAAAAAAATTTTATAAGCTTTTTATTACACTTTGACAAATATAAAATTGCAAAAGGCTATCCCCAAATCAGGTTGTGAGGATAGCCTCTAATTTTATAAGTCAAATTTATTTACATTTTCTGAAAGTTTGTCGGCCATTTCTGCTAGTTATTTTGCTGCATTTACTATTTCTTCGGTTGAAGCTATCTGCTCTTCACTGGATGCTGCAACTTCCTGGGCGTTACTAGCAGCATTTATGCTTACTTCTTCAATATGCTCTAATGCTTTTTCAACCTGTTTACTGTTTTTGTTCATCTTCTCAATTGAATTATGCAGTGTTTCTATTGCATTATTAGATTTTTGTGAGGTATCATTAATCTAATCTAACTAAAGATCTCACCTGACCTTTCTATGGTTTCGACTCCTTCATTTACAGCTTCTTCTGTTTTATCCATCTTATCAACGGCAGAGTCAACATCTTTTTGAATATCATTGATCAATTCTGATATTTGCTCGGTTGCATCGGCTGATTCTACTGCTAATTCTCGAATTTCATTTGCTTCTACACTAAAGCTGCGGGCCGCTTCACCAGCTCGGGCTGCTTCAATGGCTGCATTTAAAGCTAATAAATTAGTCTGGGCAGCTATGTCATTAATTAGATCAACAATTTCACAGAGCTCATTTTAATTATTATATCAATACTTATCTCTTAACTCTTTTTATCTATAAACTTAGCTTCATATTTATTTTGAGCAAGATAACCCTGTCTACTCTTTGCTTTCTGAGTTAAATCTGTCATCTTTTCTAATAATTCATTTTGTTGACCTTCTACTTGTTCTGTATTTTCTTGTTCAAGTACATTTATCTTTTCCATTAATTCTTTTAATTTTATAAATGCTTCTTTAGGATTATCCTGGTTGTTTAAATAATCTTCCAAATCTGTTTCTTCTTCAATCTGTTTTATAATCTCATGCTTTTTTTTAATCAAGTCTGGAAGATCATCAATTTCATTATTTTTTATATTTTCTTTTTGTTTTTTAGTTATATTATAATAATTTTGATAATAATCATATAAATCCATCTTTGCACATCCTTAAAATAGCTGAATTATTTAAAAATGAGGTGAATTATTATTTTTACAAGTGAATTATTTTTGGATAAGTAACTTATTATCCTCATTTTCTTCAGCATAAATTAATCTATCTGATATTGTACCGGTTAATTTCAATTTCACTTTATTAATACCAAATTTCTCATTAACTTGATCTTTTATAGTTAAATTAATCTCAGTTAATGTATATTTACCAGGCTTTACATCAACCTTTTTGTTCTTTCCTTTATAATTAATGAAGAAAGTACTATTGTTTTTATTAATTTTAATGGGTCTTTTGATTGAATCTGGGACACTGTAGTTTTTATTTATTGAATTATTTTTATTTTTTTCTTCATTATTTATATCCAGTTTGTCTTTTCTTTCTTTTATAACCGAATTATTTTCTTCATCTTTCTTTTTTTGGTTATTATTATATTCATTATACTTATATATTTGATTTAAATTAATACCTATTTTATTTATTTCAGTCATATCGATTACTCCCCTTATATTTTATTTAAGGGTTATATTATAATTAGTATTATATTATCTATTTAGATTTAGTTTTTTGTTCACCCTGTTTTTGTTTTGGGTTATTAATAATTTCTTTCCAGGAATCTAATAATTCAAGCATCATTTCTTCTACAATTTCAATATGCTCAATATCTTTTTTTACATTAGCACTAATTAATTCTGAATACATGAAACTATATAATTGGTATAGATTATTTGAAATTTCTCCACCATTTTCCATATCAAGGGTGTATCTCAATTCATTTATTATGTTTTGTGATTTTTTTAAATACTCATTGGCATTTTCTAAATCATCTTCTTTAATAGATTTTTTTGCTATTTTTAAAAACTTAATACAACCTTGATATAACATGATAAGTAGTTTTTTGTTATTTGCTGTCTTAACCTGAACCTCTTTATACTGTTTATGTGCTGTCATTGACATTTTATTTCCTCCTTAAATCATGTTACTAATATAAAGTTAAACTCTTATATCAATGTGATTTCCTAAATGTGGCATTGAAGCACTTTTTACTGCTTCACTTGTCTCTTCCATACCTTCAATTAATTTATTGACAGTTGCTCCATCCTGACTCATAGCAGTTTGTAGGACCGACATGTTTATTGCAGATTTGACACTAGCAATTTGATTTTGTATAGCAGAACTTACATCCATTTCGGATTCCCCTTTCTTTTATATATAAACAATTTTTTGTTGTTTTAATTATATATGTACAAAATTAGTAGTCTTAAATATTTACTTCCTTCATTATCTTTTAACGTAATATTCTTGGTTTTAATTAAGCCTCATTTTCTATTATTAAAAACTATTATCTCTTATTAAGACTTATATTCTCCACTATAATCAACTATATTGCTTATTTACTAAAGTCTTACTTTTTCCACAAAATTATCTATATAGATACAGTACTCTTTTACATATAATCAATTTGAAATATTTATTCTATTTTTATAATTAGCTAATTTTTATGGAGAAGATCCTTATTTTTTAACATAGGTACTTTTTCTGTTTTAGGTCTAGACTAGTCTGGCTGGTTTAATATCTGGACAAGGAGATTTTTTAAGTGGAATTATTACAAAATTAGATTTTATTCTGACCGATATTTTTTTCAATTCATTTTTAGTATTATTCTAACAATTCCTTATTAAAATCACTTAACTCCTCTAAATATTCTACCATTTCTACTTTTAATAGATCTCCCAGATAATCATAATTATTGTTTTGAAGGGCTAACATAGATCTATTCAGTGCCTGAGTAAAATTAGATAGTATCTTATTGCCTTTACCTTTTAGATCCTCATTATCTATTAAGGATATTATACCATCGATAACTTCTAGATACCATTGGATACCTTTTAGAGTCTTATCCAACAGATCAGAAGCATCTGCTTCTTTACCATTTTTAAAAAGTTCTGCTGAGTTATTTAAGGCAGCTATTAATTTAGGCAGATAGATTTCTGCTTCTTCAAGAGTTTCATTTATCAACTGCTCAACTTTTTTGCTTTTAAACTTTATCTTATCTAATCTCTCTAAATCAAGTTCATTTTTTTGAAAGTATTCTAAGGAAACCTCAACTTGATCTAGATAGATTGTATCTATTACTTCATCTTCTAAATTTGAACCTACTAGTTCTAATATATCATTGTTATCTGTTATATTTTCTGCTTCTATTATATTCTCGTTAATATATATCTTCATAATATATTTTCCTTCCCTTAAACAATTAAAGGAGACCGGTATTT
>CAYSHP010000049.1:0-17340 GCA_964430875.1 uncultured Halanaerobiales bacterium | reverse complement strand
ACTAATAAAGTAAGGGGTGGAGTGCCTTTATAGGACACTCCACTGGTATGAAACAGATATTTAGGGGTATTATCTGTGTATGTCACTTTAATTTAGCCAATTTAAAGGTAAAATAATTTCAATTTATTTTATCTTATTTTAATGATATTTATTAAATGACCTTAAGTCAATAGAGTTTGAGTTGTTTTAACAAGAAGTTAACATTACCTTAATAATCTTTACATATTAAATTTTCTTAAAAATTAATAACAAGTTATTGTTATTGCAGCAAAAGAAAGGAGAATAAATGTGCAGTTTTTATATTTAGCTATCATCTTTTTAATAAGTGGCTTAATTAGATATTATTTTTCTAAACTAATATATAACAAGTTAAGTGAAAAAATTAGTTATGGCTCACTTATCTTAAATATAATTGTCTGTTTTACTATTGGTTTCTTTATGGTCTATCTTTCTAGAGAAAATATAAATTATTATAGTATTGAGAATATAAATAATTATTTAATTACCGTATTTATTGCCTTCAGTGCAAGTAGTTATAAAGCAGTTCACTTTTTAAAAAATAAAATGTTAATAAAGGCATCCACCAATATATTTTATAACCTATTTTTAGGCTTAGTATTTTTAACACTTGGTAATCTTATTGCCCAATGATAAGTTAATTTAAAATAACCATATAAATAATTGAAGGACAGAGTATTTACTCTGTCCTTACTTTTTTATGTATTTCCTTTTTTGTATTCTGCAAGTCTCTCGTTCTCTCCCGCTGTTTCATATGGGGATTCATCAGAAAATTTATTAACCTGTGCATTTGCTTTATTGGTTCTAATTAAAGTACCGGGACTCCAACACAGGCGCCCGGACAGGCCAATCCTTCTATAAGGTAGCCATCATATTGACTGTGGGCTGCTTTAGTTAACATCTTTTTACATTCAGCTAAACCATCTGCCTTCTCTATTTTAATATCTTCATTATGTTTTTTCTTAATATTTGTTTTAATTGCTTCAGCAACCCCTCCTGCTGTGGCATATCCTCGCCCGTATTTAGAAGCATCATTTATCTCTATCTCTTCATCTATTTTGGTTAGCTCAATATCAGCTGCTACAAATATTGCTGCCAGTTCTTCAAAGGTAATTACATAATCTACAACATGTTCATCTTCTGCTTCTAATTTTTTAGATATACAGGGCCCAATAAATACCACCATTTTTTAAATTATAACTTATTCTAATAACCCTTCTAAAACTAAATCTGCGGAATTTAGATTAGTGGCCAGCGGTACATTATGGACATCACAGACTCTTAGTAAGCCGGTTATGTCAGGTTCATGTGGATGAGAAGTTAAAGGGTCTCTTAAGAAAATCACACAGTCTAATTTGTCCTGTGCTACCTGAGCCCCGATCATCTGATCTCCGCCTAAAGGACCGGAAGCCATTCTATCAACGGCAAGTTTGGTTTCTTCATTAACTACTTTACCAGTTGTCCCGGTTGCAATTAACTGACATTCCTTTAAAAGATCATAATGCCTATTAACAAATTGAACCATATCATCCTTTTTTTCATCATGTGCTATTAAGGCAATCTTTACCATTTTAAAATCAACTCCTATTTATGGATATTTTCTAAAGCAAAATGATAAATCCATCCCTCATCTTTATATATTTGTCTTTCAGCCGGGGGAAAAACAAGTGAGGGTAAATCATCATAATTATTATTAAAACCGAACTGAACGGCCATTAAAGAGCAGAGCGCAGCATCATACTGGTCAGTACCTTCTTTAATATTAACTGGGATTAATTTATGTATTTCCGAAAAAGCTTGTTTATATTTACCAGGTTTTAAAAGGGCAGGATAACTTTCAATTGCATTGATTTTATTTTCATTAAACTCAAGGTTGTTGATCTCTATAGGATGATAATTTTGCCAGTATCTAAGGTGACTTATAGCCACAGTTGTATTATTACCTAAACGGTCAAAACTGGCTGATAATGGTTTTTTACCATAGTTTTTATAAATATAACGGTCAGTTTCACGGTAAGCCAAAGGATTGAATATTTCTAATTTAGGTTTTTTAATATATTCTCCATTATTATTTAAAAATTTAATAAATTGTTTAGGAAAAGTCAGGGGAGCATCAATAGCTAAAACTATGTCTAAATTACTTTTAATTGTTTCATTTGTTAAATCATTAAAAATATCTGTTAGGTCAAACAAGTTATCTTGTTTAATTTGATAGTTACTGTCGTTATAAAACCAGTTTAACTTTCCGCTTGTTCTATTTACTTTTATTAAAACAAAACTATTGTTTTTACCCATCCAGCCGCCCACATCCCAGCCGAGCACATACAATACATCAATCATTTTAATCCCTCATTTTTACTTCTTTTTTATAATATTAAGTAGATAGATTTAAAAACCTTTATTTTAAAATGAAAAAAGCTGCTTTTTAGCAGCCTTTTATTCCTATTATGAATTTTTAAATCTTTCATTACCAATATATTAAATAATTTTTAAAGAATCATACCCATAAAGTATTCATCTACATAATTCCCATCAATAAGCAAGGATTTCTTCTTTATACCTTCTATTACAAACCCAATTTTTTTATAAAGGTTTATAGCTCTTTTATTATGGACCATAACTGTCAACTCAAGCCTTGTTATATCATTATCTTTTGCCCAACTTATTAATTGTTTAAATAATTTAGTTCCTACTCCTTTACCACTTGCTTTTTTTAATACTCCTATCACTATATATACAGAGTGCTTGACTCTCTGTAAAGGTAAACGGCTGGCTGAGATAAAGCCTACTAATTCCTCATTCAATTCTGCCCCTATTATGGTTCCCCCTCTATTATTAATTTGGGATATTTTTTGTTTCATTTTTTTTACAGTAGTCTTTCTTTCCCCAACTTCGTATAACATAAAAGAGGTCTCTTGGTCTAATTTTTTCAAAAGTTCTAAATATTTCCTGCCCTCACCTTTTTTAATTTTTCGGCACTGCAAAGTTTTCACCTCAGGTTATCATTTTACTTAAATATAATATTAACTAAAAATATATAGGGTAATAAAAATACATAAAGACAATGGCTGTATAAACTAGCGAACTTGTAATGATAGAGGGCCAAATCGTACCGGTTCTAGCTGCTGCCCATCCCCCGATAATACCACGTCCAAAAAAGGTATAACCGACAAGTAATATATAGTTCTCTACCGGTGGTAAGTTGTAGTTTAAGATCACAATGAAAAATAAAAATAAGAAGGAAGAAATCAATACTCCCCAAAAAGTATTTAACTTAAGTCCAATATACTGAATTAAAAGCCCTCTAAAAAATAACTCTTCAGCAAAGATGATAATAAATATATTAATTAAAAAGAAGCCTAATACACCTGACCAATCTTTATACTGACTGATCCAATAAAAAGCAGGATCTAAAGGATTTGTTCGTAAAGCTTTATCAATAATAATCTTATAAGTTCCAGATAAAGGCTCTAAAATAACAAATACTATACCCATAAAAATAATATTAAGTAATAAAACTAACATAAACTCGCTGAATTTAACCTTGCAAAAGCCTACAATTTTATTCTCACCCGATATTAATACAGCCAAAAATGGTAGTACCAGCCATATCAAGGTAAAGGGTGGTATATCAGTTCCAAAAAGATTTGAAAAATAAAATAAAGCACCTAAAGCAAATATAATCCAAATAAAAAACAAGTATCTTTTCATTTTTTTCACCCCGGAAAATAAATTTGTTTACACTAATAAATTGAAAATGGGGAATATTATTAAATATTTTGGATAAATAAAGTACTAATTACTCAAATTATAGCATATATGCGCAAAATAATCTATATTTATACAAAAATAGTAAATAAAAGGAACTATTTATAATAATTGAAATAAACTGCTAAGAAATTTTTTCAGGTGAGTTTCCATAGTCAATTTCACCTACATGGTTATTATTAACCCATTTAACAGCGTTTTTAATAACTTGTTGAATCTGTTCATTATAATAAGTAGGATTGGTTTCATGCCCAGGCCGGAAATAAAAAATATTGCCCTGGCCTCTTTTAAAAGTCACCCCACTTCTAAATACTTCACCTCCAGCAAACCAACTGATAAATATAATATCATCTGGTTGGGGAATATCAAAGAATTCACCATACATCTCTTCTTCTTCTAATTCTATATACTCTTTTTTAAGTCCATTCACAATCGGATGGCCCGGAGAAGTAATCCATAATCGTTCTTCTTCATTATCCTCTCTCCATTTTAGATTACAAGAAGTTCCCATTAATTTTTTAAATATCTTAGAATAATGAGCAGAATGTAAAACTATTAAACCCATCCCGTCAAGTACTCTTTTATAAACTCTCTCAACTATTTCATTCTGTACCTCATCATGAGCCACATGACCCCACCAAATTAACACATCAGTTTCTGCTAATTTTTCTTTTGTTAAACCGTGTTCCTTTTGATCTAAGTTTGCTGTAGATGATTTTATATAGTCATCAGCAAGAAAGTCCGCAATAAACTTATTAATACCATCTGGATAGATTTCTTTTACTTTTTCATTATTTCTTGCCTGTCTATATTCACTCCAAACTAACACATTAATATTTTTTCCCATAGAAACCTCCTCTCCTAAAGATATGTATTTTCCTTATTAGTCTAATTCTTCTAATCTTAAAAATCTCCTTTCTCAAGCAGCAAATCAAAAAAATAAAAGTAAATTAATAAAAAAAATAACCCTACCGTGGAGGAGGTTACGATAGGGGAGGTGATTATAAATTTATATAAATTTTAGATTAAAGTTCTTGGCCATACTTTCCAATAAACTTACCAGGATAATTTCTATTAACCTTACTATCTTCAAGTACTAACTGACCATTGACAACTACATACTGAACTCCTTTTGCATAGGTTATAGGCTGTCTGTAATCTATACTATCATTATCTGGATAACTATAATTATCTAAATCTATTATTGCAATATCAGCTGCCATACCATCTTTTAAAATACCGCGGTCAGTTAATCTAAACTGTTGGGCTGGTAATGAAGTCAGTCTTCTAATAATATCTTCAATCGCTACTCCTTTATCTTGCATTAATTTAAAAAAGATTGGAAAAGCACCTCTTCTAAACAGTTCATACCAGGCAGCAGCATCTTCAACCTCACCAAATATGCGGTCAGAACCGACCATTACCAAAGGATTATTGACAACAGCCTCTGGATATTCATCACCAGGAAAGTCTTCTCTATTAATACCACCTAGCCAGAGAGTAAAGTCTAAATTATCATCAGCTAACATATCTAAAAGAACATCATCCGGATTTTTATCTAAAAGTTCAGCTATTTCAGTTATGGACTTTCCTTCTAAATTTTCATCCTCTGTATTAATCACATAAATATTTGATTTATCATCATCAAATAATTTAGCTTCTTCTAATATTTTTTCCCTTCCTTTTGGATCTCTTAAAGCTTCTTTAACCCCTTCAATACCTTTTTCAAATAAATCAGATGACAGGGCCATTATAAATTGCAGCATACGATCTTTGCGGGTGCAGTGACCACTACTTTTGGGAATAGTATCAACAGCCACTTCTACACCAGCTCTTCTAGCTTCTAATATGGCCTGATAAGCCTCAGTTGCAGTAGGGGTTAAATGCGAAACTTGTACTCTCACATCAGCTTTTTTCCCAATCTCTATTGCTTCTTTTACAGCTTCTAGATGACCCTCATAATATCTGATATGTGAGGAATAAGTACTATCATTTTTAGCTAATACTTTGGCCGCAGCAATTAATTCCTCTGTATCTGCATAACGGCTGGGAATATAAGATAAGCCGGTTGACATCCCTAAAGCACCTTGGCTGAGTCCTTCCTCTATAATGGAAGCAATCTGTTTGGTCTCCTCTTCAGTTGGTTTACGGTCTTTTGAACCTCCCATCACTGACCAGCGGATGGTTCCATGGCCTAATAAGATACCCATGTTTAGATTAAAGCCTTTTTCTTTTACAAGTTCAATATATTCAGTTAAACTACTCCACTTATTTTCAGCATAATATTCTTTGGCCCGTTCTGAGACTAAGCCATTTTTATACATATATTCAAAGATATTATCAGAATTACCAGGGGTAACTGAATGACCACAGTTACCGTTGACTAAAGTGGTAACTCCCTGTTTTAAAAAGTCAGTAAACTCACCACTGTTTAAAACTACTAACTCTTCATGTACATGTGGATCAATAAAGCCTGGGGTAACCAACATGCCATTGGCATCAATTATTTTTTTAGCCTGTTCATCAATGCTTGTAGCAATTTTAGCAATTTTATCATCCTTAACAGCTAAATCTGCTTGATAACCAGGGTTACCGGTTCCATCTACAAGCAAGCCATTTTTAATAATTAAATCATATCCCATTATCTCAACTCCTAAAAATTATTAGCCTCTTTTTTATATTCATCTTTAAAAACAACTTCGGATATATCCTTTTTACTTATTTTTCGCTGATAGCCATCATCATAACCAACCGGTAAAAAAGCCAAAATATCGATCTCATCAGGTACTTTAAATACTTTTTTTAATTCTTCTACTCGAAAACCCGAAATCCAGCAGCTTGCTAAACCAAGATCCACTACTTTTAATACCATATTTTCTACGGCAGCAGACACATCTTGAATAGCAGCTTTTTTACCATGATCACCATATTTAGCTACCGGTTTACTATAATCTATACAGGCTAATATAATTACAGGGGCTTTTCTAATCCAATCTTGGTTTTTATCACTGTGAATATTTCCCCCTCTGTAGGTAGTATCAACTGCCTGATTTATCTTATCTTGGTTATAGGTGTAAATAAAACGCCAGGGCTGTAGATTACCAGCACTGGGTGCTTTTAGACCGGCTTCAATAATGGCTTTCACATCTTCTTTTCGAACAGTTTTATCTTGATATTTTCTGATACTCCTTCGCTTATTTAAGACTTCCTTAAATTCCATATTATTCATCAGCCTTTATATATAGCTCGGAGAGGTTTTTTACCTTACCGTCAGCAATTTTAGGGGGAGTCATAAAAGCTTTTTTGGAATGCATTAAACCCGAACCAACTAAGGCTTCAGCTGTTTTTAGACTGGTCTTAGAAGGATTAACCACCGGTACTTTTAAAATATTTTGTACATCTTCAGCTATATTTAAAAAACCCATAGTCATACAGCCGAGTACTAAAACATCAGCTCTATCATTTTGGATTGCTTCTCTTCCCACTGCCACTATTTTTTCAATCGTACTTTCTTTATCTTCAGCTAATTCCAGGACAGGAATATTTAAAGGTAATACAGAAGCTAAGCTTTCAGCCACACCTGCTTTATGGGCAAGTTCATAGGAACTAGCAACTGTACTATCAGTTACTGTTAATACAGAAAACCTATTCCCTAACATGACAGCTAACTGCATACTGGATTGGCCGGGACCAACTACTAACATTTCAGTTGTAATTTCCCGCATGCCATCTAGACCAGGATCACCAGCACAGCCTAAAATAGCTGCATCATAGCCTTTCTTCTCTAACTCATAAATCTTTTCAGCTGTCACTGGTATACTTAAATATTCTTCATACATAGATTCCACAGAAGCAGGTCCTTCTGTCACCCCTGTTACTATTACATCTACACCAGGAAAGGCCCATTTTTTTAATAGTCCTTCTCTTCTTTTCATTTCTTGTTCATCCATAACTCCCGGCACTACATAAGCTATCTTCATCTTTTCCACTCCTCTATTTAAAGTAATTTACATTTAACAAAATGTCCCTTTTTGATCTCTTTCATCTCAGGTGCTTGTTTACTACAATTTTCACCAGCCACATTACAGCGGTCTGCAAAGATACATCCATCGGGTAAATCAATTGGGCTAGGTACACTGTCTTTAATATCTATCTCTTTATTAATTTTATCCGGATCCGGTGAGGGCACAGCACTTATTAAAGCTTTGGTATAAGGGTGGCGGGGATTTTTAATCACCTCTAAAGCTGGCCCCATCTCCATGATTTGTCCCAGATACATTATTGCTACCTTATCACACATATACTGAATTAAAGATAAATCATGTGAAATATAGATAGTTGATAGCTGTTTTCTTTTAGTAATTTCCCTTAAAAGATTTAAGACACCTGCCCTTACAGATACATCCAGCATTGAGACCGGTTCATCGGCTACAATAAATTCTGGTTTTACAATTAAGGCCCTTGCTATTACTACCCGCTGCAGCTGTCCTCCGCTCAATTGATGGGGATATTTTTCTAAATACTGTTTTGGGGGTTCAAGATTAACTTCTTTTAAAGAATTTATGATCATTTCTTTTCTAGCTTTTTTACTATTTCCCATTCCATGTATTATGAGTGGTTCTAGTAATGATCTGTAGATAGTAAACCTCGGGTTTAAAGCCTCATAAGGGTTTTGAAAGATCAGTTGAGCCTTTTTTCTAAAATCTTTTACAGCCTCTTTACTACTTATATGACTGATATCTCTGCCTTTGAAAAAATATGAACCCTCAGTTAATGAATATAGCTTTAAAAGCAGTTTGCCAGTAGTAGTTTTACCACAGCCGCTTTCGCCTGCTAATCCTAAAGATTCTCCTTTCTTCACTTTAAAGCTTAAGCCATTGACGGCTTTTAAGATTTGGGTCTTTTTGGATTTTGAAAACATAGCATGTTTAATAGTAAAATGTTTTGCAATATCCTCAACTTCTATTACATAGTCTTGTTTTGCCATGTTTTCACCTCCTGAGACTGTTTCCTTAATTCAGACAAATTATCTTGATGTATACAGGCTGAATAATGACCTGTTTTTAATTCTTGCAAGGCGGGCTCCTCACGAAAACAAATCTCCTCGGCAAAGGGACAACGGGGGGCAAACCTACATCCCTTCGGAGGATCAATTAATTCAGGTGGGGAACCCGCTATTGAGATTAACTGTTTATCCGGTTTATTAATATCTGGAAAAGAATTCTCTAGTCCCATTGTATAAGGATGTAAAGGATCCTTTAAGATCTGATTAGCTGTACCTTTTTCAACGATCTTACCAGCATACATTACTACAATATAGTCACAGGTTTGGGCTACCACAGAAATATCATGAGTAATCATAACCAGTGATATATTAAAATCTTCCCTTAATGACTTCAGTTCTTTTAATATTTGGTGCTGTACTATCACATCTAAGGCTGTGACCGGTTCATCTGTAATAATCAAACCCGGATTTAAAGCCAAAGCTAAAGCAATGACAGCTCTTTGTTTCATCCCACCTGAAAACTGATGGGGATAATAATTTAAGAGGTCTTTGCTTAAACCTACTTTTTGAAATAACATTTCAGCCCTTTTTAAGGCTTCTTTTTTCGTTTTCGTACCTTTTATTTTCATCACTTCTAAAAATTGATTTTTTACGGTATATACGGGGTTTAAAGAATCCATAGCAGCCTGAGGTACCATAGCTATCTCTGACCAGCGCATCTTATTTATTTCTTTTTCATTTAAAGTCAAAAGATCTTGGTTTTTATAATATACTTGTCCGGCGGGGATAAAAGCATTCTTAGGCATTACTTGTACTATCCCTTTAACAGTTGTAGATTTACCACAACCAGATTCTCCTACAAGTCCAATACTTTGACTTTCATCTAGTTCAAAAGAAATGCCATCAACAGCCTGGCTGACCCCTCTTTTAGTTTCATAATATACTTTTAAATCTTCTACCTTTAGTAAAGACATAATTCTCACTCCTCACTTCTAATAATCTTTTAATTGGGGGTGTAATATTTCTTCCGAACCGCGGCCGATATAAAAACCGGCCATTACTGCTAACATTATAAAAATACCGGGAGGTACAAACCAGTGGTAAGCCCCTCTAGAGAGTGCCTGTGAAACATAGGCATCATTAAGCATATAGCCCCAACTTATTACCTGAGGGTCGCCAAAGCCTAAAAAACTTACCGCAGCTTCCGTTAAAATTGCCCAGCCAACAGCTAAAGAACCATATAAAAAAGAAAGTGGTAGAATATTAGGAGCAATATATACAAACATAATTCTTAAATCCGATGCTCCCGAAACTCGGGCAGCCTCCACGAAACTCCTTTCCCTAACAGTCAAAACCTGGGATCTAATTACACGGGCTGTATCCCGCCAGAGTAATATGGCCATAGCCACCACTATATTCCAAATGCTGGGTCCTAAAAAACCTACTAAAACTATTACAAAGGGGGTAAATGGTATACCAAAGGCTACATCTGTAATTCTCATTAAAATACTATCAGTTCGTCCTCCATAATAGCCAGAAATTAAACCAACCAGGGTTCCAGCAATCATCACGAAAAAAGCTGCACTAAAACCAACCATCAGAGCCGGCCTTGTTCCATATATTAATTGAGAGAAGATATCCCGCCCCATATTGGTAGTTCCTAAGATGAATTCATCACCGGGCGGTTTATTAAACATGAAGTTGGCGCCTTCTCTCTGCATTTCATGGGGATCAAAAGGTGCTAGATAGGGTGCTAAAATAGCTATAATAAAGAATATTAGATAAATTATAGCCCCTGTCATCGCAAATTTATCATTTCTTAAAAACTTATAAGTCTGTCCAAATACGTTTTTTAAGATCTTTAGCATCTAAATCACTTCCTGCCTTCTATATTGACTCTTGGATCCAATAAACTGTATAAAATATCAGCCACAAAGTTCATAAATACCATCACACCTGCTATTAAAATAAAGGCACCCTGGGCTAAGGGATAATCACTGGTTGAAACTGCTTTTACTAACAGCCTACCTAAACCAGGCCAACTAAATACGGTTTCAATCACAACATTACCACCCATAGCATAACCTATCCCAACCGCCATAGCTGTAATTACAGGTAAAAAGGCATTTCTAGCAGCATATTTGAACATAACCCTTGTTTTGCTTAAACCCCTCATCTTAGCCATCTCTACATAAGATTCATGCATAACATCAAGCATATTAGATCTCATCAATAAAAGGGGTAAACCTAATAAGTATATGGATAGGGTCAAAGCAGGTAAAAAGAGATGCTTGTAAAAATTTAAGGATAATAATTTTTGCATTTCAGTAGCATATACTGTACCTGCTGTTGAGACCCCACCCGAGGGAAAAATATCTAATTGAAATGAAAATACTGCTAATAAGATCATTCCAACCCAAAATTGGGGGGCTGCCCTGGTAAAGAGGGTTACAATAATACCGAAAGTTTCAACTTTTTCTCCTCTTTTCCAGGCCAGAAAAATTCCTCCAATAACTCCAACGCTATAAGCAATTATAAGTGCGGATAACATCAAATAAATAGTATTCGGTAATACTTTCATAATTACATTTAACACAGAATCTTTAAAGAAAAATGATTCACCTAGATTACCTCTAAATAAGTTTTTTATATAAATTAAATACTGCATCCAGAGTGGTTTATCTAACCCAAACTGCTGCATTAAAATCTGTTGTTGTTCTTCTGTAAAAGTGGGATCTATATAAGCAACCAAGGGATTACCGGGCATTAACCGAAAAATGAAAAATAATATAGTAGAGATAATCCACATTGTTAAGATCATCTGCCCTGTTCTTTTTAAAACATATTTCCATCTGATATTCAACATAATCCCTCCTTAGTAAAACAGCAGGGGGATAATCCCCCTGCATATATTTGTATTTATTCTGCCGGATAAAGTAATCTTCCCTGGCTGTCCCATTCATAGCCTGCTTCTTCTAAAGTTTTTCTTGCTTCCATAATTCCTGCTTCTGGATAGTTTACATCCGGATTATGCCAGTACTCTAAGGCAGGAGAAATTACACTACTAGAAGGTACAGCAAAACCCTTCCAGACTAAACCAGCAAATAATTCTCTATCTGCTAAAGAAGCCACAGCTCTTCTAAAGGCTTTATCACTAAATGGTTTAACTCTATGGTTTGGTGCTAAGAATCTAAAGCCTAAGTCAATTGAAGAAACCATTGTTAAGTGAGGACTTTCTTCAACACGTTGTTGTAATAATTGGTTATCACCTAGATAAGTTGCTAAGAAATTCAGCTCACCATTTTGAATCATACCCAAAGTAGCTTCCATATTGGGAATAAATCTAGCAATCCAGTGATTAACTTTCGGTGCCTGAAAATGATCTTCATTGGCTTCAAGGACAACCTCTTCTGAGAATTTCCAATTACTAAATTTAAATGGTCCTGAACCAATTGGAACATCAGCCTGATAACTTTCAGCGTTTTCAGGTTTATCTTTTAGATCTTCAATAATAGGTTCCCAAATATGTTTTGGTATAATATTTAATTTAGCTAAACTAGCAGTTTCAAAAGCAGCCCATGGTTCTTTAAGATTAAAGACCAAGGTAGATTCACCTGTAATTTCTATCTCATCAATTATATCTACAAAAGGTTTATACATGGGTGCTTCACCTGTTTTGGGAACTTCAAATGAGAACTTAACATCTTCTACAGTAACTGGTTTACCGTCATGCCATGTCATATCATCTCTCATGACAACTTCAACAGTAGTATTATCTAACCACTCAACACTCTCAGCTGCCCAGGGGGTTGGTAAACCGTCCTGGCCCATTCTCATCACTCTATCCCAAACTAACTCGGTAATCCAGGAATCAACTGAACCACTAATATATAGGGGGTTAATCGCTTGAACAGTATCATTACTGTTTAAAATGAAGTCTTGTTGTTCACTGATCGGTTCTGCATTAATATAGGTCCAGAAGTTTTTAATACCTAAACCAGCCATTTCTTTTATTGAATCAGCGGCAAATACCTCATTATTATATACAATGTTGACCAATGGATTTACAGAAAAGATATAGCCTACATCTTCAGCAATAATTTCCTGACTTTTATAAATTAGTTCTCTTCTTTTTTCTTTATCAACTGTAACCCGTTGTTCTTCCGCTACTCTGTCATATTCAGGATTTTTATATCCTATAAAGTTATAGCCAGTTTCAGCAGTACTGGAATGAAATAGATTATAAGTAAATTCATCGGGGTCTAAACGCTCTGGCCGGGCTGTCATCTGCCAACCAGTCAGATCCCATGCTTCTCTATCATACCAGACTACATCAGCCATTTGTTCCCAGGGCATAACTTCTACTGTAGCCCTGATACCAACCTTTTCCATTGCTTCTGCCAAAATAGTAATGGTTTCAAATTCATCCGGGGAAGAAGCTTTTGGCCTGGTAATCAAAGAAACTTCTCTAACCAATCTATCTTCTTCTGCACCAATAGCCATACCTTGCATAGCTACAAAAATGAATGTAAATACCATCAACACACTTAAAGCAATTGTTATATTTCTTCTCAATTATATCTCCTCCATTTTTATTTATTAATTTAATTCCAGATTATACCCAACTATGTCTGCTCACTACTTGCCTTCTCTTTAACTGAAATTAATTTTTTAATCATCCACCTCCCTGACCAATTTCTTTGTGTTTTATAATAAAAATTTAATTTTTTAATTTGTTATTAACAATACATTCCTTAAGAATTAATTATTATTTACTATATAAATGTAATTTTAAATTAAATATTGCCTTACAATGACATTGCTATCACAAGTGAATTTAATAAAAGCCACTTACCTATCTTATTATTGCATTTATTATGCCAGAAACTACTTTTTAGCTAATTTAATCAAAAATAAACTTGACTTCTTTGTCAAACTAGCAATCATAATTTAAATTCAGAAAATATTTAATATTTATACTAATCTGTTAATAAAATCCCGGCTATTTTTTCAAGAACAAATAAGAAATAAAGGCAAAAATTAGGTTAGCAATAATAACCCATTTAACCCATATAATAACCCAATTAAACTTTATAAACCAACTATTTGTATATCGAAGTTTGCATATTTTCATCCTTTTTACTCATAATTTAACTTTTAATCACTTATATATTAATGATATTATGGCATTAAATACTTTTTAAATATCTCAAAATATCTTCCATTCTTTATTTTTATATTCTATTTATTAGGGGATTAACAAGCTGATTTCTGCAATAATTATCTTTGAAGATAATAATTTAAGACTTTATTTATAAACAATAATCTTTATAGAATATATAACTATAAAATAGTATAATTTAAGTTTCTAATATACTTGACAATAATTGTCAACTATATTATACTGATAAACAGATAAAAGATTATTATTAACTAAAAGCTAAGAAAAAGGAAAGTACTGAAAGTGGAAATTTTTCAGAGAAGAAGCCATTTGCTGAGAGGTTTCTAAATTTCTCTTTTAGGAAGTGCCCTTTGGAGCTGTGAACCCAATTAAGTAGGTTGCACCGGTATTCACCCGTTATAGTGATAAGGTATGATAGTACCTGATAATAAGTTAAAAATAAAGTGGAACCGCGATTTAACCGCCTTTATAAAAAGGGCGGCTTTTTGTATTTCAAGGAGGAAAATATAATGAATAAAAATGTTATTGACCTGATTGGGAACACCAAAATGGTAAAAATAGATGAAATGGATAAGGATTTATCTTCTGATATTTTTGTTAAAATGGAAGGAACTAATCCCGGCGGTTCTATTAAGGACCGGCCAGTTAAAAAGATGTTTGAACTAGCAGAAAAAAAAGGTAATCTAAAACCAAACGATACTGTTATAGAACCAACCAGTGGTAATACGGGTATCGCCATTGCTCTAATTAGCAAGTTGAAAGGCTATAATGCAATCCTTGTTATGCCAGAAACAATGACAGAAGAACGAATTAATTTAATGAAGATGTATGGAGCAGAAATTATCTTAACCGATGGAAGTAAAGGAATGCAGGGATCGATTGAATTAGCTGAAAAACTTAAAAATGAAAATGACTATTTTATGCTGGATCAATTTAAAAATAAAGGTAATTATTTAGCCCATTATGAAAATACCGGAGAAGAAATCATTGAACAGTTAATGGATATAGATATCTTTATAGCAGGTGTAGGTACAGGTGGTACTATTACCGGCACAGGTAAAAAACTTAAAGAATATAATAAGGATATTAAAATAATAGCTGTAGAACCTGCAAATTCTGCTGTACTTTCTGGAGATGAACCTGGCTCTCATAAGATTGCCGGGATCGGAGCGGGATTTATTCCTGAAATTATGGATACAGATGTTATTGATGAAATTATTAAAGTAAGTGATGAAAAAGCGTTTGAATATACTAAAAAGCTATTAAACATAGAAGGTCTGTTTACCGGTATCTCCAGTGGAGCAAATGTAGCAGGAGCTTTTAAAGCTGCTAAAAGATACCAAAATAAAAAGATTGTAACTGTTTCCCCTGACAGTGGCTGGAAGTATATGTCAGTGCTCGATTATGCAAAGGAGGAAAACAATGATTAAATATATAAAAGAACTTGTCAACTACACCTTAAAGAAAGACCCGGCTGCCAAATCATTTACACAGGTATTATTACTTTACCCTTCTGTTCACGCCCAACTTATGTATAAAGTGGCTCATAAACTATATAAAAAGGAAAGATATTTTACAGCCCGTTTAATCTCTCAATTAGGCCGCTTTTTAACCGGTATAGAGATACATCCGGGTGCCAAATTAAGTAATAAAGTATTTATAGATCACGGTCACGGAGTAGTTATTGGAGAAACAACTGAAATTGGTGAAGATGTTGTAATCTATCATGGAGTTACCCTGGGAGCTACCGGAAAAGAAAAAGATTTTAAAAGACATCCTACTATTAAAGACCATGTAATGGTAGGAGCAGGCGCTAAAGTTCTCGGTCCAATTAGCGTTCATAAAGGGGCAAAGATTGGAGCAAATGCTGTTGTATTAGATGAAGTACATCAAAATCAAACAGTAGTTGGAATGCCGGCTAAAGCTGAAAATAAGTTGCGAGTAATTAAAGATGAAAAATATAAAAAAGTGAGTGCCACATAGTCAGCACTCACCTTTTTTATTTATATATCAAGTTCTTTAATAGCATCTTTCATTAAGTTAGCTGAATTAATAAAAGCTTCTCGTTCTTCTTTATTTAAATCAAGTTCTAAGACATTTCTTATCCCATTATTGTCAATGACCGTTGGTAGACTTAAACTTACATCTTCAATCCCATATTCACCTTGTAAAAGACTAGAAACAGTTAATACAGTATCTTCATCTCTTAATATAGCCTGAGTTATCTGTGCTACCCCAAGAGCAACCGCATAATAAGTTGATCCTTTCTTTTCAATAATCTCATAGGCTGCATTTTTAACCTGTTCAGAAATTCTTTCCTTAATTACTCCATCACAGTTTTGATCACAAATTGGACAATATTTATCGATCTGAGTACCGGCAATATTGGTTAGACTCCAGACTGGTACTTCACTATCACCATGTTCGCCGATTACATAACCATGTACATTTTTAGCGGCAATTTTGCACTGCTCGCTAATCAAGGATCTAAATCTAGCACTATCTAAAACTGTTCCAGAACCAATTACCCTGTTTTTAGAAAAACCCGATAATTTTAAAGTTATATAAGTTAATATATCTACGGGATTAGCCACAACCAGTAAGATAGCATCCTGGTTATATTTAGTGATTTCACTTATTATATCTTTAAAAATATTAGTATTTTTCTGGACTAAATCTAATCTGGTTTCTCCTTCTTTTTGGGGAGCCCCAGCTGTTATAATGATAACTTTAGCATCTTTTAGGTCACTATAATCGCCTGCTCTTACTTGAATAGGTTTAACAAAAGACTGACCATGCATAATATCCATGGCTTCACCTTCAGCTTTTTCTTTATTTCTATCTATTAAAACAATTTCAGAGCCTATACCCTGTACCATAAGTGCATAAGCTGTAGTAGAACCTACACTACCTGCCCCGATAATGCCCACCTTACCTGCTTTTAAATTATTATTTTCCATAAAACTATCACCTACAATTTATATTTAATATAATTTTCTCCACTTTTAAATTATAGATGATAATCGATATCATTTCTGTAAAGTGAAAACATATTTAAAATTTCTTTTGAAAACCAGCTGTTATTACTACCTGGGTTGAATTAATATCGGCATCTATATTTTTTATAGTTTTTATCAGCTCATTTTGATTATAAAAATATTGGGTCTGTTCACCTTCTGTATTGATTTTTAAGTATTCTCCATTTATATTAAAAAATAATCCTTCTCTTATTTTATAATTAATATCAGTTTCTAAATAATATGCATCGCCTTCAGTCTCTGTTTTTGAAACCTTATTTCTTAAAATATGATTATCTTCATCAATTGCATGTGTATAAGGAGAATATCCTAAAATTAAATTATGATTG
>CAYSHP010000048.1:0-17680 GCA_964430875.1 uncultured Halanaerobiales bacterium | reverse complement strand
AAAAAGATGGAGTAATCTCCATCTTTTGGGATATCATATTTAAATTATCTTTTATTATTATTATTCAATTAAGGAAGGATAAATTTGCTTTTTTAATAAATAATTAAGGGCCTGTATTTTATCCTCACTATTTTCAATATAATCTTCGACAATTCTTTTGCCTTCATAATAAGTAAAAGAATAAACTCTTTTTAATGGAGAGCTTTTTAAATTTTTAATTACATGATCTAACATATATTCCGGCTGCAAAGTATATTTTTGAATATAATCTTTAACTTCTCTTTCATCTCTTCCTTCATCTAACATTATGGCAGCATTACTCGATACCTGGTCTAGAGAATTATATTTAGAAGCTTTTAATAATGAAACCAAATCTATATCATTAGTTTTTATATTAAACTTTTTATATATATTATTAATCATCCATTCAGCAGCCGTTTGAGGTTTGAAAATCATATCAAATGCTACTTCACCTAAACCTTCACTTATTACTAATTGAGGTGAGGTTAGTAAAAATACATTGTTTTCAAAGTAGTTTTTACTTTCTATTAAATTATTTTCCTTCAAACAAAACTCAGTATGATGCCCGGGATAAAGTTCATGTGTGATAAGTGGTAAAAGCTGAAAAAAATTAAAAGGTATATCATCATTTATTTCAACTAAAGAAATTAAATCACCTAAATATCTTGTAGAAGCACCATATCTTTTATCAGTAACTATTTCTAGTTTGATATCTTCATTTGATGGTAATTTTATAATATCATTAGTTCTCTTTCTCATTTCGTTAATCATAAAATCTATATAAGTAAATTTATCTTTACTACTATTAAACGAATACATATTTCTTTTCATCCAAATACCATATCTTTCAATTAAATCACCTTGTCCTGGTAAGCCTTGCTCAAAATATTCTAGGCCTTTTTCAAAATGATCTTCATCTACCCATTGATAAGCAACATCTAAAATTTCTTCAACTTGTTCTTTTAAACTTAACTGTTCCCCTTTTATAATATAGAGAATTGTTTTTACTGCTTTTAGTTGTTTTTGTAAATATTTTTTTCTTTTATTTTTAAAATTTAAGCTATCTAATTTACTTATTAATTTATCTACTGTTTCAATTAACTCTTTTTCTTCTTTTATATCTTCTTTATCTACTATTTCTTTTAACTTATCAGGTCCAATGTAAGCATCCACGTAAAAATCATTATTCTTTTTAAAGATTTTATCAAGTCTTAACATTAATAAAACATAATTTTCTAGCCAGGTTTTTTGCATTGCTCATCACTCCATTCCTTATTTATTAAAAGTATAAGAGATTGAGTTTACTCGATGACAAGTATTAATTTTTTGGTTTTTTTACCCAAAAAATAAAAAAGGTGGAGTTAACTCCACCTTTGAGCTTTAACTTGATATGAATAAATTTCATCTCCAGGCTGAGCAAAATCTTCATATTTGCCCATACTTTCTTTAATTTTTTGAGTCTCGGATTTATGTTCTATTACAATTTCAAAACCCTGACTTATTAAATTATTTTTTACTTCCCTATACATAAAGTTTTTTCTAAATGGCTTTTCTACAATATTATTAAAACCAAATTTATTGTAAATGATAAAGGTAGCTAACATAGTAACTTCCTCTTTTAAAAATCTATCTAATTGTTTAGGTAAAAATGCTTCATTTTCAAAACAATAAACAGAAGTACCTGTAAAATCAATCATTATATCTAATAAATCATCTTTGATAGGTAATTCTGGTAAGTCGGTTGTTATAAAAATGATATTTGCTTTTTTACCAGACATTTCTAAAATACTTTTTAAATACTTATTAAGGCTCGGTTTATTATCAATACAAATATAATAGGAAGAATCAGGTAGTTGATCATATACTTGCCTTAAAAAATAGCCATAACCAGAACCAGGTTCTATTATAACTTTATCTTTTAATTCTTCCTGTAATAATTGTTTTTTCAACCATTCCAAACTCTGATAGGACTCATCCATAAACTCGGGATCAGTTGTTTTGATATAATCCCCAATATGTTCACTTTCCATCTCTTTGTCATTTAATTTATCAGCAATATCTGTAATATTATTACTATACAATATACCATCCTTTATTTTTAAAATAACCCCACAACTACAGTTAAGACTGCCCTCAATTACCTGATTTTCCTTTACATTTTCAGCAGATAAACTTAAATCGCTTTTACATTCAGGACAAGCAAATAAGGAAAGACTATCTAGACCTATACCCATAGTTACTCTGTTTTGATTATTTGTTTCTTGTAAATTTTCTATTTTTTCTTCTAATTCTATTTTTGCATTGCTAAGTTTATCAATTTCATCATCTATTTCACTAATTTTCTCTTTGTATAAATTTTGATAATAATTATTTCTTTGATAAGATGTAAGTTTACCAATCCTTTTAAAATAAAATATCTTCTTAATTTCCTGTAAGGAAAAACCCATGTCTTTTAGTCTTAAAATCTCTTCTATTTCTTTTTCACATTCTTTATCAAAATGATAATGACCGCCTTTTTTTTGCGGCATAATCAAATTCAATTTCATATAATACCTTACTGTATCATTACTAACACCATATTTATTAGAAAATTCACTTATTTTCAATGCTATACACTCCTAATACTGAATTAAAATATGATCTGATCTTAAAGTTTATAAATTTGTTATTATATCTAAAATAATTGTCTCATCTTTTCATCCGCATCTTTGACTGCTTTTACAAACTTTTTCCATTCTTCTTCCCTAAAAGCAATACTAGCCGAGACGTCTTCTGAAGCAATAAAAAGGCCTATCTCTTCATCTGTAGACTGAACCCCTATACTTAACTTTTCACCAATTTCTCTATTTTCAATGATTTTCCGCATCAATCATCACTCCTATTTCATTAAGTTTTTTATAATAGTCTTACCAAGTATTTTGTTTTTAGCCCTTTTAGCGATCTTTTTTGAGTCTCCGCTTGCAAGTTTTTCAATGTCATTAGCTGATCTAGCCAACTTATAAAGAAAACTTACCTTTTTAGACATTTTCCCCACTCCTTTTTGAATTAAAAATGAATAATTTGTTCTCCCCATTTGATAGAAGAAATAAAAGAAGTTGAAACAATTTCCTTTTCTAAAGATAACTTCCTACAATATAAATCCACCATATTCCATCTGCCTTCTTCATAGGAAATAATTAACTGTAAAACATCTCTATAGATACCTTTTTTACCCATTATTGCATCTTTTATTTTTTTTGAGATAGGTAGATCTTTCATAAGTAAATTAATATCCTTATGCATTAAAATATCTAACATTGAAAATAAACCCGTCATAAAAAGTTCCGAGGAATTAACATCATAATTTAATGTGTCACCAATTTTTTCTGCAGTTTTAGCCCTTATTAAAGAAGTTCTCATTATTTCTTTAGGTTCATCTTGACCAATTTTTTTAAGTACTATTAAGTTAAGCCACTTTTTCATTTCATCTATTCCCAAAATTACCAGAGCCTGTTTAATTGACTCAACTTCTGTTCTTAGCCCAAAAGCAGCAGAATTAATTAATTTTAATAACTTATATGATAAGGACATATCATTTCTAACAATATCAGATACCTTATTGAAATCTGGTTCTTTTTTATTTAATTCATCCAATGCCTGAAAATAATTATTAGGATAAACCGGTATTTCATTACCTTCAAATATTTCGGGTTTTTTAAAAAAATAACCCTGGAAATATGAATAACCCAGTTCTTTAGCTTGTTTGAACTGTTTTCTAGTTTCAATCTTTTCAGCCAATAAAGTAATACAATGCTCCCTAGCGAGTTTCTCAATTTCGGCTCTTTGAACTTTAGTAGAATGAAGAAAGTCAACTTTTATAATATCTGCAACTTTCAGAAGAGGTTTATAACTAATATCAAATATAAAATCGTCTAAGGCTATTATATATCCATTCTTTTTTAAATTTTTACATACTTTTATCATTTCTTCATTTATTTCAATATCTTCTAATACTTCAACAATAATAATTTTTTTATCAAAAATTGTAGGTACTTCTTTTACTAATAATTTTTTAGTGAAATTAATAAAGGCTTTTTTCTTTTGAGTAATACTTTCAATACCTATATTACTAAAACTATTAATCAAAACATGTGAAGTAGCTGTATCTCCATTAACTATTTCGTTATTATCTGAAAAATCCCTATATAATAATTCATAGCCATAGACTGATTCATCAATATTAAATATCGGTTGTCTTGCTACATATGATTTGATTGAAAACTCCTCCTCTAACTACTAAATAAAGATTTTAAAGTTTGACTTATTTTATTACTTCTTTAATTTCAAAAAAATACCTTTTTTTATAAAAATTAAATGGTATAAAAAGCAAAAACCCAAATGGCTGCAATCTAATTCCATTTGGGTGAATATCTACTATTATTTTTTATTCTTTTAATAAATTACCCGTTCGCCAGAAAGCTTTAAAAAATATTATTGATAAAGGTGCTAAAATAATACCCTGTAAGCCCATGGTAATTAAACCAACATATATTCCCAAAAGCAATAAAATAGGATGTACTCCAATATTTTTGCCGAGCACCTTACTTTCAAAGAAATACCTAGCCCCTATTAAAATTATATATAAAACAAATAAAATTACTGCTTTTTGAACATTATTCATTGCAATATTATAAATTATTAAAGGCCATAGAATTACACCGGGTCCAATGACTGGAATTAAATCTAATATTCCACTGATAATTGCTATTATAATAATATACGGATAATTTAATATCGAAAATGTTATACCTGTTAAAATAGTAGTATTGGAGATAATTAATAATTGTACTTTTAGATAGCTAAATATATCCTGAACCATATTAGATTCTAAAACATCTGCAATTTTCTCTTTAGACCTTAAATATTTTAGAATTATATCTTTATCTTTACTGAGAAAAAATGTCGTTATGATGGTAAATAATAATATAATAATGTATCCCGGTATATAGAAGGTAATATTTAATGTCCAGTCGATCATATTAGTAACAAAAGATTCGCCTCTTTGATAGATATTATCTAAAATCTGAGTTAATATATTTGTCACCACATCCGGCATTCTATCGAAAAGTTCCTGCTGGCGCACTAAAAATTCATCGATATACTCAGTAATCTGCTCTCTGTATTCAGGTAAATATCGGGATAAGTAAATTAATTCATAAACTGTATTAGTAATAAGCAAAAAGGAAATTAAAATCATAATTGTTATTACGATCAATATCATAATCAATACAGCTAGGTTACGTGGTATTTTTTTAGATAACATACAAACTGGTTTATCTATTATTAAAGCTACTAATAGGGCAAGGAAAAACGGTGTAAGAGTAAAGATAAATATATTTAATGATAACACTATGCTGAGAAAAACAAGCATATATATAACAGGTTTTTTCCATTCTATGTTTTTAATTTCCATATTTAATCTTTCCTTTTTAGTTATTATATTTATATACATTATATCAACATCAGGTTATTTAAACAAATATTTTAAATATTAATCTTAAATTCTAAAAAAATACGACTCCCCCTCTCTTCTACGTATAATAATAATTTTATACTTAGAAAAATAAAAAGCCGTAAAATTATATTTCATAATACAAAATTAAATCTAATGACTTGCCGCTGATTTTTCAATATGTGATACTTTTTAAATTCATAATACCTTCTTATTACCTAAAAAAAATATTTTATGGGAGACCTTGTTAATAATAAACTCTTTATAAATGCGCTATTATAAAAAAAGAAATAAAAAAGTTAGTACTAACTTCACAATATCAAATTAAGAAAACTTTTAGCCTGTTTTGATATTGTTTTAAATAGTACTAACTTAAATATTAATAATATAATTTTTTTCTCTTTCTGATATAAGTATATTACTGTAGCTAAAATATATCAATATAATTTTAAAAAATTAATGAATAAAATTATGCATTTTTATAATTATTTATACATAAGAATCTTCTTTTAATTTGTTCTTATATTCATTTACTCTTTCTACCTGTAAGCAAAAAGATTCTAATCTTGCCTCAATGACCTGTGTAAATACACTTCCATCCACTTCTATTGCTAAAAATGGTAGAGAAGAAAACTTATCTAATACTTTTTTGATCTGGGGATCATGAGCTACTCTTTTCTTTTGTTCTTCTAAAGAAGAATTTAAGATAGATTCTGCTACCCGATGTGGCATACATCCAAAGGGACCAATAATTATTACTCCATCTACATCATCTACAACTTCATCTATAGTGCCTCCTACTGTTAAAACAGCTTCTCCGGTTAGTTCTGGGGAAATTGCCTCTTCCGCTGATTCTATTACTTCATCAATATCAGTTATCCGGTATTCACATAGGCCTGTTTCACACATTATTTTTTTAATAGTCTTATCAAATCTCTTTTGCACAAATGATTTTACATTATTTTTAAACTTCTGTAAAAAGTCCACTTCTGGTTTATTAATACTATTTTGCACAAGATAGTCCACATAATATAACCATTCATTATTGGGAGCAACCTTAGTCACAATATCTTTCTCGGCTAGCTTTTCTACTAAGTAGCGGCGGGAAAATTCATCACTTCTGACATAAATTTCTCCTGTTAGAGCTACTTTCTTAGCATTTTCATAGGGCTGTTTCAGTTCAATATTTGATAGTTTTGCAGCTTCTTCTTTTAATACATTTTTTAAGGCAAACCAGGATAAATTAGATAAAGCTTTAAAAATCCTAGCTTTGCTATTTTCAAACATTTCTAAAGCATTATCTTTGTTTTTAGCTAAGGTAATTATAGTACTGTATATATCTTCTAATATATCAGAGACAATTATAGCCTGCCAACCCCGTATGGTAAACTTCTGTCCCATACCGGCATAACTATTATCTGCTGATAAAGTAAGCAATGCTACATCTTCTATTTCTTTTTCTTTTATTAAGTTATTAATTAATACATTATACTGACCAAAACGACAGGGACCGGAAGCCTCTGGCATAAAGTATACTAGCAGTTCGTCTTCATCTTCTCTTTCATCTAAATATCTTAATAAACTACCCAGGGTTAATTGTAAGGGTAAACACTCTTTGGAAGTTGAATTTGCCCTACCCCTTTTTAGCTCTTCTTTAGCTGGGGGAGGACAACTTTCAGCTTTAATACCACAGTAATTAAAAGCTGCAGCAAAAGCTTGACTGGTTTTCCCACCCATAGATGGTATAAGTACTTTTACTCTTTCATCACCTAAATCATATTTTTTTCCTTGTGAATCTATTATTGTTACATCCTCTTCATAATCAATATCGGCTTTTTTATATTCACTTTTTTCTGTCTGTGGTAGTTCTTGATCCTTTTGCAGTTTTCTATAACTATCAACCACATCTAAAAATGCTTCTATTCTTGTATTTAATCCAGCATCAGCAGTATGGCTATCTAATTCTAAAGTTAAAGACGGTTTGCTTCCATTTTCATCTCTAAAATAACTGATTAAAAATGAATCCGGGCCACAACTAAAGTTTGTAATATAGGCGCCAAATAAGCTCGAATGTTCGCTAACAAATTCGGCTCCTTTCATAATTAACTGCCCCATTGACCAGTACATCTTATCAGAAACTTCTCTATCATCAATAGGCAGCATGTCATAAGTCAAGATCATTTCACCACGTGAAGCAAATTTATGAGGGATACCCATGTTAGCATCTGAAACAAAAGCATTGTAAGGACGGCCAAAAAGTACTACAGCCTTTTCTTCGGGATTTTCTTCTAAATATTTCAATACATCATTACCTATCTCTTTAAGTTCTCTTTCAAATATTATTTGGTTTTTAACTGCTTTTTGATAGGCTTTTTTACTTTCCGCTCTGGTAACACCTAATTTTTTACCCATCTTGATAAAATCCTCTATGGGTGAATCATAACCATCTTTAAAACTTAAAACAGGTGAAAATACATTATCTTCTTTTAATTCAGGCCAAACTGAACTTAAATAGTAAGGTTCAGCCTGAGCCATCGGGCATAACATACTTTCATCTGCCCCATTTTCTACATATAAGCCTCTGACATGTGGAAGAAATATATAATCATAATCATTATTTTTTAATAAATCATACATATAACCATGGCTTAATTCTACAGGGTGACAGAAAGCAGCTGTTTCTTGTTGTACCCCTTCTTCTTTAACTTCATCAGGTAAGATTACTTCATAGCCTAATTCTGCAAAAAATTTGGAATATAAAGGTAATAAGGAACTAACAGTTAAAGATCTATTTATACCTATTTTACCTCTTTGTTTTTCTTTTTTGGGTTTTGCAAAGTATTTATTAAATACCATATCTTCTCTTTTACTTATTAGATTTAATTTGCCAATATCATATTGAACATCGTGTGATAGATTTACATATTTGTTACACGCACCGCCAAATGGATATTTTTCTCCTTCGATTTCCATTACATTAATTTCACACTGGCGATCACAATTTTCTTTACCACCCTGACAGATAAAGGGTTCATGGTATTTTATATCTCTGTTAGTTAGGGTTTTTAAATCAAATTCCGTTTCTTCAGTAAGGCCTAAATCAATATGTTCTTTTACCATTAGTGCTTCTCCATAAGCACCCATTAAACCAGGTTCAGGTGGTACTATGATTTCTTTATCAGTTAAGGCTGCCATAGCAACCGGCACTGCTTTGTTATAACATACTCCCCCCTGCATAAATACTTTATTACCTACAGGTCTATTTCCTTTCACTCGGTTTGTATAATTTAAACAAATTGAATAAACTAAACCTGCACAGATATCCTCAATTTCAATTCCTTCTTGTATTGCACTTTTAATATCACTACTAATAAAGGCCGAACATTGGTCATTAAAATTAGGAGGATTTTCCCCTCGCATAGCTATCTCTTCAATCTCAGTCATTTCTATATCAAAGGATTCTTTAGCTGCTTCTTCTAAAAAGGAACCTGTTCCTGCTGAACAAGCTTCATTCATTGCATAATCAGTCGGCACTTGATTTACAATATAAGTATATTTAGCGTCCTGTCCACCAATTTCAAATATTGTATCAACTTCTTCATCAAAAAAAACAGCAGCTTTGGCATGTGCCATTATTTCATTGTGGATAGAACCTGTTAAGGCATGTAACCCAACAATCTGACGGCCAGAACCTGTTACACCTAAACCTACAATTGTTATGTTTTTATCTCCTACTTTATCAAGTAAAGAACTATAGCATTTACGTGCAGCATCTACTGGATCCCCACTAGTTCTTAAATATATTGAAGCTAATAAGGCATCATCTTTTTTTCTCATAAGTACGGCTTTAGTTGTTGTAGAACCAACATCTATTCCTAATATACAACGGTCACCATCATTAACCTCATCTCTTTGCATATCATAAAAAGTAACTTTATCCTTATATTCCTTTAAAGCAGGTAAAAAATCAAAGGAACTTTTTTCTTTATCATATAGATTACTTTGATTAAGGCTAACTCCATATTTTTCGCTCCATAAAGAAGCACCTAAGGCCTCAAAATATTCAGCTTCTTCTGGTACAATAACTTTATTAACTCTTTTTTTCAAATACTCTATCATTACATGGTTTTGGCTGGTACCGCCAACTACCATGACACTTTCTGGATGAAAATTAGAAAGAAGTTCCATAATTTTATCAGCCATCATACTACAAAGACCGGCTACTATACGCCCTTTATCTTCACCTTTATTTAAGGCATGGGTACAGTCACTTTTACAAAAGACTGAACAACGGCCTGAAACATGGTAAGGATTGTCTGTTTTAGCAATCTCTAAAGCTTCTTTTAAATCCAAATCCATTCTCTTAATCTGCTGCAAGAAAAACTCGCCGGTACCGGAAGCACATTTATTTCCACTATGAACATCTGCAATTTTTCCCTGATCATCTAACTCATAAGCCATAAATGTTTCTCCACCAGCACTTACAATTGCTTCTACTTCACCATATTTATCTCTCAACTGATGGTAAGCAAGTTCAGTTGCTTCCGGTTCCGATAAAGAAGGAAGATTAACAAAATCTTTAAACTTACGTCCAGTTACTGCATATTCATGTTTTTCATCAATATTGAATTCTCTTAGAACATCTTCTAAGGTCCCCTTTGCATTACCTTCATGAGGACTAGTAAGATATTGATTTATCTTCAGTTTTTTACTATTTCTACTCGTTTTTACAACCTTAATATTAGAAGCGCCCATACAAATTCCTATAGAAGCCATATAAATCAATCCTTTTTAAAAGTTTATTTTATATAATAATACCTTTTTAATATATTTTTTATATCTTATTAGTAAGATACATTAAATCAGCCCATTATGTCAAGAAAGAACAACTTAAGGTTTTTAAAAATTAGTTCATTAAATATAATATTAAGAAAAAAATCTAATAATTACTTAAAATTTTGGCTGGAAATTTTCATTTGTAAATATTATAATTTGATTATTTATAATCAGGAAACTCCTTAACTAGATATACTATGTGTTAGCTTTAATTACCACAAAGCCACCTTTTCCATATCCTTTTTGGAACGATTGAATAGTTTTTATTTCTGAAAGTTTTCCAAATATAGTTTGAACAACTTCGATATCAGAAAAATTATATTTCTTTAAAAGTTCTATCACTTGTGTAGTAGAATAAAAAGTAGCTTCTTTATAAAAAACATTATCTTGTTTTTTTTCTAGATATTCTTCACCTAATTTGCTTTTTTTATCAACAAAACCAATAATCACAGGACTTTTATCTTTTAATACTCTTTTTATTTCTTTTAAAGTTTTTTCGACATCATTTAAAAAACAAATAGTAGTAACCATTAAAACAAAATCAAAGCTTGCTTTCGCAAAAGGTAGATCTTCTCCTACACCATCATAGACTTCTATTCCTCTTTGTTTAGCTATTTTTCGCATTTTTTCTGATGGTTCTATACCTGCTTTTATCCCAAGAGGTCCAGCAAATTTACCACTACCCACCCCTATTTCCAAACCTTTTTTATTTTTTGGTATAAAATTTTTGACAGCCTTAAGTTCGGATTTATAGACATTCTCATTTCTATCAAACCATTTCTCATACTTTTTATAATATTTATCAAAAGGTTCTTTGATAGCCTTCAATATTAACACCTCTTCTATTCTCGCTCTTTAAGTATATCTAGAATAACATGATTTGTTTGTTCCATACCCGGCTCTGCTATTTGCCCCATATTATCTAAGGTTTCTTGCAGATCTTTACCTACAATGCCGTTATTAGCATTTAAATAATAATTATTAACAGCTAATAAAGCAGATTCCACAGCTGTCGAAGCAGCTGTAGCAGCTTTTAAAGAACAACCATAATTTCCACCATCACAGATCATGCCTGTAATATTGCCTACCATATTATTGATAGCACCAACTATTTGTTCTTCATTGCCACCTAATAGATAAGCTATGCCAGCACAGGCCCCTGAGCCTGCTGCTATTGCACAACCACAGTAAGCAGATAATTTACCGGTTTTGCTTTTTATATAATAGGTAATAATATAACTTAAGATAATTGATTTAGCTAATTTATCTTTAGAAATTTTCTTTCTCTCAGTTACGGCAGTCAGCGGTAAAGTTGCTATTATACCATGATCTCCACTACCACAAAAACTCATGGCTGGTTTGGGAATACCACCCATTCTTGCATCAACCGCAAAAGCAGTTAATCTTTGCGCATAATTTGCTATATCATCTGCAATCTCATTATCTTTTACAAGATTAGTCAGGCCTGCACCTAGTCCCATACCAGGACCAACTTTCCCTTTTTGAGCTAATTTTTTATTCATTTTCACTGCATCTAAGGTAAACTTAATATCTTTAAACTCTATGTCATTTATAAATTTTAGGATTTCTTCAATCTTTATTTCTCTAAATGGATTTTTTCTTTTTAAATCAGACTCTTTTTGTTCCTCATCTTTATCAAAAATTACTTGGCCATCAACTGCAAGATGGCTTATATTATCATGACGATCTTTTATAGTAACTAAGCTTATAGATTGCTCAGTATAAATTTTACTATTTACATATATATCTTTATACCCTTCTTTAACCTTTATATCTATATAAATATTTTCTTTAAGTTCTTTAGCTTTTTTTACATCTTTAGAAGTTATATTTTGTAAAACTTGCAAGCCTAAATTATAATCACCATTGACTACTCCTAATAAAACAGCCATTTCAATACCTTTTTCAGTCGTATTAGGAATTCCACAGGAATATGTATTCTTATATATACCAGGATCTAATATCAACTCTACCTTGTTTATTTCCCCTTCTGTTTCTGCAACTGCTCTTGCTGTAGCTAATGCAATAGTAGAAGGCTCCGTAACTCCTAAGGCGGGTGCCATTTCTTCTTTTAATAATTTTAATATTATATCTTTATTCACAAAATTTCCTCCCTTAATTCAAACATAATTTTTTATCTCATATTTAAGATAAATTTTAAATAATGAAACCAGTTTTTAATACCTATTATTTCATGATAAGCCTCTTTTATATTTTTTTCTTCTTTTTTATCTAATTCCTGTTTTCCATAAATAATTTTATATAAATAATCTATTATTACTGCAAACTTATCTTTTAAAAAGGGAAAATGATAACCCAACCTCTGGCTGTATTCTCTTGGGGTTTCGGCCGGTATCTTTTTTATACCCATTATCTTACCCCAAAACAATATCCTTTTATAAATCTTTATGGTTTTATTTGTTCTCACATATTTAAATTTACTGAATAATAATTTTAATGTATTTATTAATTTATTAAATATTTCTTTTATTGATAATTTATTATGACTTGTGTTGTCTTTTGCTAATAAACACTTTATTAAATACTTGATTAATATCCAACTAATAATAAGCACAATTACTATTCCAATAATAATAAATAAATGACTTAATATACTATCTATAATAGCCAATAACCAATTTTCTTCTCCGGAAGGGGTAATGATTTCATTATTAGAACCTCCTGGAGAAGCGCCACCTGTATTAACATTGCCTTTGAAATTAAACATAAATCTTAAAAATCCTACAATTAAAGGCATAAACGGTTTAAAAATAATTTTAAAAATAGCGAAACTTTGCTCGGCAGCATCAGTTAAATAAGGTAGTCCAAATGCAAATATAGAAATGCTAAAAACTGCTATGATAATTATGAAGACTGAAATTATTGATATATTTATGTAATTTGTTAAATACTCTCTAGTTCCCTGCTTTGAACTACGAGACAACGTAATTGATAAAATACTGAATATAAAAAAACTAATAAATAATATTATTGAATACTTATTTAATTGAAGAGGTGTTATCCCCTCAATGAAAAATATAAAAACAAAAGCGGCTATGCCCTTTTCAAAGCGATCAATAATTGTAACATAACTTTTATCTCTTTTGGTATAAGTTATACCAGTAAGCCAAAATATAATTAAAGAAATTATAATTACTATCAGATTTAAGCCTGCCTGTACATTATCAGGGTTGATAACTTGTAAAATTTGGTCTAACTTTAGTATATTAAAACTAATTTGATAAAAGGAATTTAAAGTAAATAAAAAAGAAATTAATAATGCAGTAAGTTGCAAACTGATAATAGTTATTATCCTAAAACCTCTTTCGAAAGTTAGATAAGTCAAAACAGCACTTAAGATAAAAATAATTATACTTAACAAAAAGGGAAAATTAGATCCCCAAACAGGATTTATAATAATTGATATAAATGCATATATCCAGGTGAATTCCATAGCAGCCGAAGTAAAAAGAAGGGATAAACTCATCATAAAACACCTTCTTTGTTTATTTTTTTGTTATATTTCTCAGGTACAAGCTGTTCCAACTTAAGTAGATTGTTTCTATCAATTTTATTGTTTTCAGGATTACATATAATATTAACCATGGAATGTTTTTTATTATCTATTAATACTTTATTTATATTCATGTCCTCAAAATGTTCATAAGAAAAATATAATAAGGAAGAATCATTGGGGACTTGATTACTTTGCATAATTTTATCTAGTTCATATTCATATTCTATTTTTGTACGGGCTAATATTTCTAGTAATTTTTTAAGATTGCTATTATTATTTTTAGGTATATAATTTATATAGTCTTTTTCTTTTTTTCCAGCTAATTTACCGTTTGAGATTATACCATAAGAAAAACCTGCTCTATCCAGTTTATAGGCAAGAGAGGCAATTGTACTCAATACTTTTTCAAAAAGTGCCTTGCTGTTTTCAAAATATCTTACATCTAATAAGAATATTATTTTTAATTGTGTAGATGAATCAAATACTGTCTCCTGGATGGAATTATAACGGGCAGTTGCCTTCCAATTAATAAATCTAGCAGGTTGCCGCTGCTGATATTCTCTTATACCAGCAAAAAATATGGGATCTTTTATTAGTCCATTTTTTTTATATGTATTACCCATTATTTCTTTTTTAAAAATAGTAGGCATCTCAAAGGCAAAGATAGAGGGAAATACAATAATTTCAATAGCTTTATTTTTACTATCAAACTTTTCTTCATAAAATCCGAAAGGGTCTCCTATTTTCAAAATAGAAGGTTTTAGTAAATACCATCCCCGCTGCATATTTTTTACCTGCAAGTTCCATTTTACTTTTTGATACCAAAGTAAATTATTTTCATATTCATTATCTATATTAAATTTATTAGCTAAAGAATTAGCAAATTCTATTTTAATCCAAATTGGTAATATCTTTCTGTTTTCAATATTAATAGTTAAAGATATTTCTTCATTAGGAAACATTTTTTTACTTTCTGCATTAAAATTATAATCTACTTGCTTTTTTGCAAACTTACTCCAGATACGAGATGAATTTACAAAGATTAAAACAGATATCAAAATAACAACTACTCCCTGTAATCTATTAATCAGGGCAATAATTAAGAAAAAAAACATAATATACTGAAATGCATTATCTGCAAAAATAGTGTTTTCTAATTTTCTGCTATTATTTTGTTTAGTTTCTTTTGAATTGTTTTGGTATTCCATAAAAATCCATCCCAAAATATTTTAATTTATGACTGGTACCTCAATGTTATTTAATATCTCTTTAACGATATCAGTTGTTTTTAAATTGTCTTCTCTTAATTGACTTGCTTTAGCAAGCACTAATCTATGTGACAAAACTGGAGCTGCTAGTTCTTTTATATCGTCTGGTAAAACATAATCTCTGCCTCTTAACATAGCCAATGCCTGAGAAGCTTTCATAAAATCTAAAGATGCTCTTGGTGAAGCACCATACTCTAAAGAATTATGAGTTCTAGTTCTTCTAGTTATATCAATGATAAATTCTTTAATCTTATTTGCAATATTAATTTCCCGTCTATTTTTCTGCATTTGAACAATGTATTCTGGTTCAATAACTTTTGATAATAATTCTAGTGGTTCTTCTTTTTGAAATCTATCTAATATAAATATCTCCTCTTCTTTTTCAGGATAACCGATATCAGTTTTAATAATAAATCTATCAAGTTGCGCTTCTGGTAAAGGATAGGTGCCTTCTAATTCAATAGGATTTTGAGTAGCAATAACTAAAAAGGGTTCAGGTAAGACTATTGTCTCTCCATCAATTGTAATCTGTTGTTCCTGCATACTCTCTAATAAACTGGCCTGGGTCCTAGGTATTGTTCTGTTTATTTCATCAGCCAATAAAATATTAGTTACAATTGGTCCTTTTTTAAAATTAAAATCATTTGTCTTTTGATTATATACATTAAAACCTGTTATATCGGCTGGTAAAAGGTCAGGTGTAAATTGAACTCTTTTAAATTCACCACCTATACTGCGCGCAAGTGATTTTGCCAAAAGAGTTTTCCCTACCCCTGGTACATCTTCTAAGAGAACATGACCTTCTGCTAACAATGCAACCAAAAGTAATTCTATTGATTTTTCTTTACCGACAATTACTTTATTTATATTATCTTTTATCTGTTTTAAAGAATCTAAATAATTCATAAAATTCTCCTAATTAAGTATCATTTCTTTAACATTATAACAATTATATATTATCAATATTTTTATTACAAACTATTTACCCGTTATATTATAATCCAATGTTCATAATATAACGGGTAATATAATGTTATCACGCTAACTGTTTTGCTAATCTCTTAGCTAAAGCAATAATAGTCAATATGGGTGGCATACCGGGTGAATCAGGAAATATACTAGCATCACAAATATATAAATTATCTACCTCTGTTTTCAAATTGTTGTCAACTACTTTACCTAAGGCTGCTGTTCCCCCGGGATGAGCCCCTTGAGGATTAGTAACCAATAATCGGTTAGGATCTGCGCCTGCTTTTTTTAATATTATTTTTGCTATCCTGATACCTTCATCTAATTTCTTTTGATCTTCTTTAGTAACTTTTTTAGAAATACTACCATCCGGATAGACTATGCCAGATGGTGTATCGGCAATTTTAACCATAAAACCAATTAATCTATTGGTAGGTAATCTCATACCTTTAGTGCCAGCCTCTATAAAACGTATCATACGCTGTCTATTTATGAAAGTTGAAAGGATAAACCCTTTTTGTTGATGAAACTCCGTATCGACAAATAACATAGGGGGCTCATTAGCTTGAGAAATTTTTTCTGCTATACCATAAATATTTACAAAAGTATCGATATAAAGATTTCTCCCTATATGAGAATTATTTATTTTTGAACTTTGCAGGATAAGCGGAGTACCTATACCTCCTGCTGCTAAAATAATATTATCAGCTAGATATTCAAAAACTTCTCTATTGATTTCCACTTTCACACCCACTGCTTTATTTCCTTGTATGATAACTTCATTTACTTTACTATTATAACTAATGTCAGCTTTTGAATTAATAGCTTGTTTAAGATAATCCTTGGCAGTCCATTTTGCTCCCTGTTTACATCCAAATACGCACATACCACATTTAATACATTTATTTTCATCAATTACTTTTGGCATGGGTTCCATATTATACCCTAAACTTAAAGCAGCTTTATATAATCTTTGGGAACCCTTAGATTGTAATTTAATATTAGCCAGTTTAATTTTAAGCTCCTTTTCAGCTTCTAAAAGTTCTTCTTGAAGCTCAATACCCATCTCTTTTAACTCGTTTTCCAAACATCTAACTGCATTACCAGTTGCTACAACAGTCGTCCCACCCGCCATAAAAGTCCTATATATTGTTACTCCCTCTTTTGATTTATTAGGAGTTCTTGTATATCTATTGCAATCATAAAAACTCAGAATATCCAGAAATGTACCTAATTTTTTAATATCAGAACCCTTTTCTAATACAAAAACTTTTTTACCTCTTTTTGTCAATTCCCAGGCAACAGTTGCTCCTCCAGCTCCTGAACCGACTACAATAAAATCATAATTTTCCTTTTTCATTGTTATTTTGTCACTAATAACTATTTCTTCAAATTAATTTAGACAAAATTATCTATTTTAGTTAGCAACAACTCTCCTTTCTAAATTAATTTAAACTCCTTTTAGAATAAATACCAAATATACAACTAATTTTTCTAATATATACATTGTTATTATAGTAATATTATATCAAATGCCAATTATTTAGGGAAATATTC
>CAYSHP010000047.1:0-18110 GCA_964430875.1 uncultured Halanaerobiales bacterium | reverse complement strand
TTTAGAAATATATAGATATAAGGAGATTGAGAGATCCTTATAGAGGTGAGAAAAAATGGCTAATGAAAAAAGAGTAAGACGGATGAGTCAATTATTAAAAGAGATTATTAGTAAGATTATTTTAAGAGAACTTAAAGATCCCCGCATAGGGTTTGCCTCTGTAACTAAAATTGAAGTATCAAATGATTTAAAACACGCTAAAGTAATGGTAAGTGTTTTAGGTAGTGAACAAGAGAAAAAAGAAACAATGGAAGGACTTCAACAGGCCAAAAATTATATCCAAAAATTAGTAGGAGAAAGGCTTACTACTTACCATACTCCTAAAATAATATTTAGATATGACAATTCAATTGAACAGGGAGTTCATATCTCACATTTAATTGATGAAGTAATTGAAGAAGACGAAGAGAGGCATGAAGATAGTGAAGAAGAATAATTCTTTACAGGCAATAACAGAATATATAACAAAAAATGATGATTATTTAATAATAGGTCATATAGACCCTGATGGTGATGCTATCGGGTCTATTATGGCCTTTAAATTTCTATTAGATGAGTTAAATAAGAACTCTTTATTACTTTTACACAGTGATTTAACAAAAGAATATGAGATAATATTTAAATATCTTGCTGAAGATGATTATTATATTTATGATGAAGATGCAAAAACTAAACTAGAACAATTTAATAAGATATTTGCTTTAGATTCTGCTAATATAAAAAGGCTTGGTAATTATAGATCTTTAATTGAAGATAAATATATCATAAATATTGATCATCATTATGATAACAGTCGTTATGGTGATCTTAATTATGTCAATTCTGAAGAATCAGCGGTTGGTAAGATAATATATGATATTGTTAAATTATTAGATCTTGAATTTACGAAGAAATTAGGTACTGCAGTCGCTTTAGCAGTATTAGCTGATACTGGTTCCTTAAAGTATCCAAATAGTGATCCGGCCAGTTTTAGATTAATTGCTGATTTAAAAGAAAAAGGGATTGATATTGTTGAAATAAATAGATTTTTACAGAGCTTTTCTTCTTTACAGTATTTGAAATTACTTTCTAAAGCTCTTGCTAATATAAAGACAGCCCAAGAGGGTAAAATAGCCTGGGTTGTAGTTGATAAGCTGGCTATAGAGAAGATAGGTATTGATAAAAAAGAAATTAATAATTTAGTCAATTATCCTAGGGATATTAAAGGTGTAGAAGTGGGTATCTCATTTGTAGAGAAGGAAAATGATTTAATTGATATTAGTTTTAGATCTTTAAACTATGTAGATGTAAGTAAGATAGCCCATAAATTTAATGGAGGCGGCCATCCACGGGCTGCTGGTACAAAATTAACAGGAAATCTAAAAGAAATAGTAGAGGAAGTTGTTGATGAGGTGAAAAGATATGTCTAAAAAACCTGGTATAATAAATGTACTTAAACCACCAGGTATGACTTCATTTGATGTGGTAGGATATATAAAAAGAGTTTTACAGATAAAAAAAGTCGGCCATACCGGTACTTTAGACCCAGCAGCAGCAGGTGTTTTACCGGTTTGTTTACACCGAGCTACTAAAATTATCCCTTATTTACCTGAAGAGAAAAAAGAATATATTGCAAGGATTAAACTTGGAGTTAAGACTGATACCTTAGATGCTGATGGTGAAATCCTTGCTAGAGATAATAATTGGGAGACTTTAAATCATATTAAAATAAAAGATGTAATTAATAATTTTCAAGGAGAAATTCAACAAAAACCTCCTATCTATTCTGCTGTCAAAGTAAACGGTAAGAGACTCTATAATTATGCCCGGAATGATCAAGAAGTAGAGGTTGAAATTGAAGATAGAACAGTAAATATATATAATATAGAAGTATTAAATATTGATTTACCTTTGATTAAAATAAAAGTAACCTGCTCAAAAGGCACTTATATACGTTCTTTGGCACGTGATATCGGGAGTGAACTAAATACATTTGCCCACCTTAAAAATCTATTAAGGACTGCTTCAGGCCCTTTTAAATTGGATAATACTGTAACATTAGAGGAAATAAATGAGGAAAACCTAGAAAATATAATGATTTCAATAGATAAACCCTTTTCTTTTAGAGAAATGGATGTTAAAGATTATGCATATAAATATGCTATTAATGGTACTAAATTGCAAATCAAGAACTTTAAAAAATGGCCTTCAAATATTAAAATTGGAGAAAGGCTATTAATATATTGTAAAGATCAATTTATTTCAATAAGTGAAGTAAAAGAAGATGAAGATAATAATATCTATATACAACCTTTAAGAGTATTTCATAATGGAGGTCAAAAATAAAAATGAATATTATTAGGAGTAATACATTTGATCAATATGAAATAGATAAAAATATAATAGCTATTGGTTCTTTTGATGGTATTCATAAAGGTCATAAAAAAATACTTAAAAAAACCCTTGCATTAGCTGATCAAAATGATCTTAAAAGCGGAGTTTTAACTTTTGAGCCACATCCGCAAGAAGTTGTAACTGATGAGGATAGTCATTATTATATAACTTCCTTAGCACAAAAAAGGAAAATTTTAAGAGAAATGGGTTTTGATTATAATTTTGAAATGAACTTTACAGAAGATATAGCTAAAACACCATTTGATGATTTTGTAAAAAAAATTATTGTCAATAATCTTAATACTAAGCATATAGTTGTCGGCACTGATTTTACACTTGGATATAAAGGTGACGGAAATATTGAAAAACTTAACAAGTTAGGCAAAAATTATGGGTTTAAAGTAACCGCAGTTGAACCTTTAAAAATTGGTGACCATAAGATATCAAGCAGTGTGATCAGAAATTTAATAAAATCTGGCAGATTAAAAGAGTTAAAAGAACATTTAGATCGCAACTTTGTTTTAGAAGGAGAAGTAGTAAAGGGTTATGGCCGTGGGAAAAAAATAGGTATTCCTACTGCTAATATTAAACCTGCTACTAAGTATATATTACCCCCAGATGGAGTATATGCGGTTTATTTATATTTAAATGGAGATAAATATAAAGGTGTTGCTAACTTTGGTCATAAACCTACCTTTGATGATGATGATTTTACAATAGAAGTTCATCTACCTGATTTTGAAGGAAATATATACGGAGAATTCGTATATGTTGAGCTTATAGAATTTTTACGGGGGGAAAAAGAGTTTACAGATATAGATGAACTAATCGAGACAATAAAGAAGGATATTCTTTACATCAAAGAGGTTCTATGATAAAATTATTCTGGTAAAATTAAATACCTTATACTAGGTTAAAGATTCCTCAACTTTATCTTGGTGTAGGGCGTATCAAATACTAGGAGGTGAAGTAAATTGATTACTAAAGAAAGAAAACAAGAAATTGTACAAAAGTATCAAAGAGATGAAAAAGACACAGGTTCTCCAGAAGTACAGATTGCAATTTTGACTGAAAGAATTTCACAGTTAACTGACCATTTAAAAGAGCATAAGCAAGATCATTCTTCCCGTAGAGGCTTACTTAAAATGGTTGGTCAACGTAAAAAACTTTTAAGATATTTAGAGAACAAAGATATCGAAAGATATCGTGAATTAATATCTAGTTTAGGTATTAGAGGTTAATTTAATTATGAATGTATAAAGAGCGGGGATTTACCCGCTCTTTATTATAATGAGACTATTATTTAAAGGAAAAATAAGGAGGAAAAAAACGCATGACCAATACTTGGAAAACAGAATTTGCCGGAACAGAACTTGAATTTGAAACCGGTAAAGTGGCCAAACAGGCTAATGGTGCAGTTACTGTTAAATATGGAGATTCAATGGTGTTAGTTACTGCAACCATGTCAGAACCTAGAGAAGGTATAAATTATTTACCTTTGATGGTTAATTATGAAGAACGTATTTATTCTATTGGTAAAATTCCCGGTAGTGTAAACAGAAGAGAAGGACGCCCACGTGATTTTGCTACCCTAACTGCTCGATTAATCGATAGACCGTTACGTCCTTTATTTCCGGAAGGCATGAGACACGATATTCAGGTAATTACAACCGTACTCTCTGTTGATAAAGACCATGAACCAGATATCATTGCTATGAATGGAGCCTCAGCAGCTCTTAGCTTATCTGATATACCTTTTGATGGTCCTATTGGTGGAGTCAAAGTCGGTTTAGTAGATGATGAATTTGTCTTGAATCCAACCGAAGAACAGCGAAATAATTCAAAGTTGGATCTAACAGTTGCAGGAACAGAAGAGGCTGTTTCGATGGTTGAAGCGGGTGCTGATGAAGTAGATGAAGAAACAATACTCGATGCCATTGATTTAGCACATGAAGAAATTAAAAAGATCGTCCGTTTTCAGAAAAAAATGCAAGAAGAAGCTGGTTTAGAAAAACAAGATATTTCTTTAGTAAATAATGTAGATGAAAAGATAGAAAAATTAATTAGTGATTTTGCTACTAATAGGTTAAGAGATGCTATTGATACTGTAAAAAAACAAGAACGTAGTGAACAAATCAGTGAATTAAAAGAAGATGCTAAAGAATATCTAGAGGGTAAATTAGAAGATTATGAAGAAAAAGAAGCAGAATATAATAAAATGGTTGAGAATGCTTTTGATGATATGACTAAAAAATTAGTTAGAGAAATGATCTTAGAAGATGAGAAAAGACCAGATGGCAGATCTTATGATGAGATTAGACCAATTTGGTCTGAAGTAGGTAATCTACCAAGAGCCCATGGTTCTGCTATCTTTACTAGAGGAGAAACTCAAGCTTTAAGTGTAGTTACCTTGGGAGCAAGTAGTGATGAAAAGACTATCTTTGGTTTAGGTGAAGATGAAACCAAACGATATATGCACCACTATAATTTCCCACCATTTAGTGTAGGTGAAACCAATCCACTAAGGTCACCAGGGAGAAGAGAAATTGGACACGGACATTTAGGTGAAAGAGCTTTAAAGCCAATGATTCCCTCCAAAGAAGAATTCCCTTATACAATTCGTGTTGTATCAGAAGTATTAGAATCAAATGGTTCTTCTTCTCAGGCAAGTATCTGTGGATCAACCCTTTCCCTTATGGATGCAGGAGTTAAGATAAAACAACCTGTTTCCGGTATAGCAATGGGTTTAATCAAAGAAGGCGATGATTATGCAGTTTTATCTGATATCCAGGGAATGGAAGACCATTATGGTGATATGGACTTTAAAGTTGCAGGTACTCCAAATGGAATTACTGCTTTACAGATGGATATTAAAGTTAGTGGTCTATCTAAAGATATTTTAAGAAATGCTTTAAATAAAGCTAGAAAAGGCAGACTTTATATTTTAGATAAGATGTTAGAAGTAATAGATGAGCCAAGAGAAAATCTATCTAAACATGCACCACTTATTATGACCATGCAGATTGACCCTGAAAAGATAAGACACGTCATTGGTCCTGGTGGAAAGATGATTAATAAAATTATCGATGAAACCGATGCCCGTATTGATATAGAAGATGACGGGACAATCTTTATTCTAGCAGAAGGGCAAGAAAACGGTCAAAAAGCTAAGAAAATGATTGATGACCTCACAAGAGATGTAGAAGTAGGCGAAGTATATGAAGGTAAAGTTGTTAAGATTATGAACTTCGGTGCTTTTGTCGAAATCTTACCTGGAAAAGAAGGACTTGTTCACATTTCTAATATAGCTGATAGACATATAAATGAAGTCTCAGATGTATTAAGTGAAGGTGATGAAGTCAGAGTTAAGGTTATAAAAATTGATAATAAAGATAGAATAAATCTTTCCATGAAAGATGTAGAACAGGATTTTGAAGTTTAATAACTGAATATAATTAAAACTATCAATATGATAGTTCTTTAGAAACTTACCTCAAGTAAACTCCTTTAAATTTAATAATTTAAGGGAGATGAATTGAGGTTGTTTTTTTACATATAAATACATTTTTTACCAATAGATAAGGAGATGTTAAAAATGAAACTAGGCAGACATCTTTCTATAAGTGGTGGAATAGACAAGGCAATTGATGAAACAATTGAATTAGATGTTAATTCTGTTCAGATTTTTACTAAATCTCCCCGCAGTTGGAAGAAAAAAGAAATTACTGAAAAAGAGATAAAAAAGACTAAAGAAAAAATTGAAAAATTTAATATAAAAGGATTTGTCGTACATTCTAGTTATTTAGTTAATTTAGCAACTCCTAAGGATGAATTATATAAAAAATCGAAAGAAGAAATCAAAGAAGATTACTACCAGGCTGGTTTGCTAGGAGCTGACTACTATGTATTTCATCCTGGTAATTATGTAAAATCATCAAAAAAGGCTGGTATAAAAAGGATAATAAAGGCAGTCAAAGAACTTTTGGAGGAAGTAGAAAATAATACGAGACTCCTTATTGAAAACACATCTGGAGCAGGTACTGAGCTTGGTAGTAACTTAGAGGAACTAAAAGAAATCATGTATGAAGTTGATAATTTTCAAAGAATGGGATTATGTCTTGATTTATGTCATCTTTTTGCAGCTGGTTATGATATAGCAAGTAAAGAAGGTATCGAGGCCTTAATTAAAGAAGTAAATAATAAGATAGGTCTTAAACATTTAGATTTAATTCACTTAAACGACTCTAAATTTGGGGTCGGTACTAATAAAGACAGACATGCCCATATTGGTCAAGGTGAAATAGGTTTAGAAAACTTTGCCTATATAGTTAACCACAAGGATTTAAAAGATAAATTATTTATAATTGAAACTCCACCTTTTGATGGAGTTGATAAAGATATTGAAACTATACTTAAAATAAAAAAAGGTGAAAAAGTTGAATATAATTGATTACTTTACTGATCAGATTAAAAATAAAATAAGAAATGAAATTGATAGTGCAGGTGGTAATGAAGTATTTTTTTTAATTGAGATTGACTTTGAACAAGAAGAAATAAAACATTTAGAAGTATTAGCCCGGGGGAATAAAAGTATGGCCCCCGCTATTATTAATTCTCTTCCTAAAAATTCTATGGTATTACATAACCATCCCTCGGGGAATACTACACCCTCTGGAGCTGATATTAGAGTTGCTTCTAATTTGGGTAATAAAGGGATTGGTTTTGCGATTTCTGATAATAATGTGAAAAACATTTATGTATTAGTAGAACCAAAGGATATAGGTGAAATAAAGGAGATCAATAAAAAAGAAATTCTTACTTATTTTAAAGATGATGGTCCTTTAGCTAAAAATATGGAAGGGTTTGAATATAGGACTGAACAACTTGAGATTGCGGAAAGCATCGTTGAAAACTTTAATCAAGCAGAATTTACCTTAATTGAGGCTGGTACTGGTATTGGTAAATCATTTGCTTATTTAATACCTGCCTTATATTGGGCAGTCAAAAATGATGAAACGGTAGTTATTTCTACAAATACTATTAATTTACAGCAGCAGATCATAGATAAGGATGTGGAATTTCTAAAAAAAGTTCTACCTTTTAATTTTAAAGCTGATTTAGCAATAGGTCGCAAAAATTATCTATGTATAAGGAAGTTAAAAAATATTGGTAATGCAATGACAGAAGCAGACCATGATGAACAGCAAAGTTATGAAAATTTAGTTGAATGGTCAAAAAAAACCAAGTCTGGAATGCGAAATGAAATAAAATTCAATTTAAAAAATTCTGTGTGGGAAGAAGTTGCTTCTGATAGTGACTTTTGTATAGGAACCCTATGTCCTTATTATGACGACTGTTATTTTATGAAAGCCAGAAATGAACTTTTTAATTCTGATTTAATTGTAGTAAACCACTACCTTTTATTATCAGATGCCTTAATTAAAAATTCTGGTTATTCTACTTTACCTAAATATAAAAGTTTAATAATTGATGAAGCTCATAATTTCCAAGATGTAGCCACATACCATTTAGGAAAATCTACATCCTATAAACTTAATAACCAAATCTTAAAAAAATTATATGATAAAAAATTTTCAATAATACCTAGAATCAGAAATAAAATAGGAAAACTTAATTTAGATAACAAAAAAGAAATTTATCAGCTAATAGACCAAAGAATAATTCCAAAGATTAAAGATATAGAAGAAAATAATAAAGAATATTTTCTTCTTTTAGATAAATTTTTTCAAAAATATGAACATAGTAGTATTATTATTGCTGAAGAATTAAAAGATGATAATACTTATAAGGATATAAACCAAAAGGGATTTAACTTCCATGATAATTTTGATGAATTATTAGTTTATTTAAAAAGATTAATAAATCAGTTAAAAATGGTTGAAAATTATGATAAAATAGAGGCTGAATTACTGGAGTTAAAACAAAACTTAAATACAGTAAATGAAATGGTCTTTAATCTTTTATTTAATTTAGAAGCAGATGATGAAGACTATGTTTTTTGGTTAGAAAAATATAGATATACCGATCAATATGTAAGTCATATGAGTGCCTTACTTAATGTAGAAGGTAATTTACCTGATATGTTGTGGGATAATTTAAGAAATGTATTAATGACTTCAGCTACTTTAACTGTTAATGATTCTTTTAACTTTTTTACAGAGGCCTTAGGAATTAATAATCAACGAGAAATAATAGTAAATTCACCTTTTAATTATGAAAAACAAAGTAGGTTAATTATTCCCAATGATATTTATTCACCTTCGAATAATGCTTTTACAAGCCAGATTGCAGATGATTTAACAGATATTTTAAGAACGTTTAATGGATCTACCATGGTTTTATTTACTTCTTATAATATGCTTGATAATTTATATAAAAAGGTCAATTATAAATTAGAAGAAGATAATATTAATATACTTTCTCAAAGTAAGTATTCTAGAAAGTATATTATGGATAAATTTAAAGCAGGTAAAAACCAGATAATATTTGGTACACAGAGTTTCTGGGAAGGTGTAGACATAGTTGGTAAAGATCTAAAGTATTTGATTATTATGCGATTACCTTTTCCCGTTCCTAATGATCCTGTTAATGCTGCCCGGGTAAAAATGATGAAAGAAGAAGGCAAAAATTACTTTTTTGAATATTTCATTCCAAAGGCAGTTATCAAGTTTAAACAAGGTTTTGGACGTCTAATTAGATCAAAAAATGACAAAGGCATTGTAATTTGTATGGATAATAGAATAATTAATAAAAGATATGGTCAGGTATTTTTAAATTCTATTCCGGAAAAATGTCCGGTAATAAAGATGCAATTAAGACAGATAATCGATTATGTAGCTGGAGAGGATTAATAATGAAAAATCAGTATAAAATACTTATAATAACATTATTATTTATATTAATATTTACAACAATGATTTCTGCCCAACCCCGCTTTACTTTGATATATGTAGTACAAAAAGGGGATACAATCTATGATATTGCCCAGGAATATAATACAACGGTTGATCATATATTAGAATATAACCATATCGATAATGCTTCTAAAATTAATATTGGTGATGAATTAGTTATCAAGCGGGAAGAAGAGAAAAATAATAAGGAGTTAAACCTAAATTATAATCTATCTCCCCATTCTGATCAAAATAATAATTTTAGTTTAGATGTGGGTCGTAATTATTCTGTAAGATATAATCCTGAACAACCACTGCCTGATGTTGATAATATTCCACCTGATAAGATTATTCAATATTATGTTGATTCCGGTGACACTCTTTATGATTTGGCTCAAAGTTTTAACACCTCAGTAGGTGTTATTATGGCTTTAAATAATATGGAGAACTCTATAATTAGACAAGGACAAAAATTAAAACTGCCGATTTTTAACTTATCAAAAAGACAGGTACTTGCTAAAACTGTTAACCAGTCTGATATAGAAATCATGGCAAGAACCATACACGGTGAAGCTAGAGGAGAGCCATATATGGGTCAGGTTGCAGTGGGGGCAGTAATTATTAACAGAGTATTAAGTAATGAGTTTCCCGATACTATAAAGGGAGTTGTTTATCAAAAAAATCAGTTTTCAGCCGTATCGGACGGACAGATACATTACACTCCCAATAATACGGCCTATAGAGCTGCTAAAGAAGCTTTAAGCGGGGTAGACCCTACCCTGGGCTCATTATATTACTATAACCCCAAAACTGCCACAAATAAGAGTTTCTTTAATACCAGGAAATTTGTAGTTAGTATTGGTGCACATGTATTTGCAAAATAGGGAGGATTATATATGAAGATACAAGTTAAAAGAATGGGTGATGATGTTAAACTACCCGAGTATCAACATTTTGGAGAAGACTGTGGACTAGATTTAATGTCCCGATATGAATATGCATTAAAGCCCGGTGAATACAAGTTAATAAAAACCGGTTTAAAAATAGCTATACCGCAAGGGTATGGAGGCTTTGTTTATCCTAGAAGTGGTCTGGCATTAAAAGAAGGGATAACAGTTTTAAATGCCGATGGTGTAATAGATCCTGGTTATCGTGGTGAATTAGGAGTAATATTAATTAATCACAGCCAAAAAGAATTTAAGATAAATAAACATGATAGAATTGCTCAATTAATCATTCATAAAACATTTACTATTGAGTGGAATGAAGTTAATAAATTAAAAGAAAGTAAACGCAGTGATGGTGGCTTCGGCCACACAGGAAAACAATAAGGGGGATAAAGATGGAAAGTAAAGTAAAAGATTTTTCATTAGCTCCAGATGGTAAAAAGAAAATAGATTGGGTAAAAGAAAAGATGACAGTTTTAAATAAGATTAAAGAAGAATACAAAGAAGACCAACCTTTATCAGGTAAAACGGTTTCAATTTGTTTACATCTTGAAGCAAAGACAGCTTATATGGCAGTTGTTTTAAGTGAATTAGGAGCAGATGTTTACATAACAGGTAGTAATCCACTTTCAACTCAAGATGATGTAGCAGCTGCTTTAAGTGAACATGAAGTAACTGTTTATAGTTGGCGGGGAGAAACCAAAGAAGAATATGAAGAAAGTTTAAATAAAATTTTAGAAGTTGAACCAGATTTAATTATTGATGACGGTGGAGACTTAGTAAGTAAAATCCATAATGAAAAACCAGAACTAATTAATAAAATAATTGGGGGAGCAGAAGAAACAACCACCGGAATTATAAGGTTGAAGTCACTTGATAATAATAATCTGTTAAAGTTCCCTATGATGTCAGTTAATGATGCACAAGCAAAATATCTTTTTGATAACCGTTATGGAACCGGACAATCAGTTTGGGATGGAATTATGCGCACCACCAATATGGTAGTTGCCGGTAAAGATGTTGTGATAGCAGGTTATGGTTGGTGTGGTAAAGGTGTTGCTAGAAGGGCAAAAGGTTTAGGAGCTAGAGTTATAGTAACTGAAGTTGATCCCTTTAAAGCACTTGAAGCCAAGATGGATGGATTCCGTGTAATGCCGATGAAAAAAGCAGCTGAATTAGGCAATATTTTCATTACTGTAACCGGTTGTAAAAATGTAATAAGTAAAGAACATTTCTCTTTAATGAAAGATGGTGCTGTTTTAGCTAATGCCGGCCATTTTAATGTAGAAGTTAATGTAGAGGCTTTAAAAGAGATGGCTGATGAAGTAAAAGTAGCCAGAGAAAATATTGAGGGTTATAAAATTGGAGACAAAACTCTTTATCTCTTAGCAGAAGGTAGATTAGTTAATTTAGCTGCCGGAGATGGACATCCTGTAGAAATTATGGATATGAGTTTTGGTTTACAGGTTTTATCACTGCTTTACCTTACTGAAAATGATTTAATGCCCGGTTTATATAAAGTACCGGACCATATTGATAAAAGGGTTGCTAAATATAGATTAAAAGCAGAGAATACAAAAATAGATACCCTTAGTGTAGAGCAAAAACAGTATTTAGAAAACTGGAAAATTTAGGTGAAAGAAATGTTAAAAATTAAAGTACCAGCTACTTCTGCAAACTTAGGGCCCGGCTATGATTCATTTGGTCTGGCTCTTAATCTTTTTAATGAATATGAATTTGAGATCAAAAAGGAAGTCGAAAAGTTATCAATAAATATTATTGATAATAAAGAAAAAGATATAAATCTCAAAAAAGAAGATAATTTGATCTTAAACACCATAAAATATTTACAGGGAAAGTATCCAGATAAAATAAATACACAAGGACTGCATATAAAAGCTAAAATAAATTATCCATTGAATAGAGGATTAGGTAGTTCAGCTAATGCAATTGTAGGCACAATTATTGGTTTAAATAATTTATATAGTCTTGGAATAGATAACAAAACGATATTATCATCTGCCCTTGACCTTGAAGGTCATCCTGATAATATTGTTCCTACTTTAATAGGTGGTTTTACAATTAGTAAAGTAGAAAATGGAAAGATAATTTTTGAAAAATTTAATGTAGGTAAAGAAATAAAAATATTACTTTTCATTCCAGATTTAGCAATTAAGACCAAAGATGCTAGGCGAGTTGTTGATAAGTCAGTTAATATAAAAAATGCATCGCAAAATATAGCAAATGCTTCTTTAATAACGGCCGGTTTAATTAATAGCAATCTTGGACTGATTAAAAAAGGTTCAAAAGATTATATTCATCAAACAAAAAGATTAGCATTAAATACAAAATTAGAAAATATATTTTTTGATTTACAAGATAGACTAAATTGCCCTTATTTTTTAAGTGGAAGTGGATCAACCCTAATATTTTTAAGTAAAAAGGATTTTAGAGATGAAAAGGAAATAATAAATAAAATGGCAGTTAAATTTAAAATTGTTAATTATTTAATTGAAACTGAGGTAAATAATAAGGGTATAATAATAAATAAAGATGGTGATAAAAGTGTGGAAAGGATTAATTAATAAGTATAAAAAATTCTTACCTGTATCAGATGACCAAAAAATTGTAACTTTAAATGAAGGCAATACTCCTTTAATTAAAGCAGACTGGCTTAATCAAAAGTATGGTTTTGAACTTTATTTAAAATTTGAAGGTGCAAATCCAACTGGTTCTTTTAAAGATAGAGGAATGACACTGGCTGTTACTAAAGCAGTTGAAGAAAATAGCAAAGCAATTATCTGTGCTTCAACTGGTAATACTTCTGCTTCAGCAGCCGCTTTTGGAGCAAGAAGTGGTTTAAAAACTTTAGTTGTAGTCCCAAAAGCTAAAATTGCGAAAGGAAAGTTATCACAAGCTTTAATTTATGGTGCTAATATAATACCAGTAAAAGGAAATTTTGATAAAGCATTAGAAATTGTTAGAGAACTAACCGATAAATATTCCTTAACATTAGTAAACTCTTTGAATCCTTTTAGAATAGAAGGCCAAAAAACAGCTGCCTTTGAAGTGGCAGATCAACTTAATAAAGAAAATTTAGACATTTTAGCTTTACCAGTTGGTAATGCGGGTAATATTACAGCTTACTGGAAGGGCTTTAAAGAATATAATCAAAAAGGCTATATTAACTATTTACCTAAAATGTTTGGATTTCAGGCCGAGTGTTCCGCTGCAATGGTAAAAGAAAAAGTGATAGAAGAACCTGAAACAATTGCTACTGCAATTAGGATAGGTAATCCAGTTAATAGAGAAAAAGCTCGTAAAGCGAAAGAAGAATCTAATGGATTGTTTGAGGCTTTAACAGATGAAGAGATAAAAGATGCTCACAGGATACTGGCTGCTAAAGAAGGGATATTTGTAGAGCCTGCTTCAGCGACTCCAGTAGCTGGTCTAATAAAATTAAGTAAGGAAAAAGAAAAATTAGTTAAAGACAAAAAAATAGTGGCCATTTTAACTGGTAACGGACTCAAAGACCAAGAATTTGTACTTGATAACTATTCAATCCCACCAGCAGTAGCTGGAAACTTGCAAAAAGTTGAAGAGATTATCAATATTTAATAAAGAGGAAAATTGTAATTATTCAAGAATTATAATAAGACAAATAGGGACTCCCTTTGGGAGGGGGTATATAATTGAAAATATTTAATTTTAATTTCTTCGATGATTGGAGAGCCAAGATATATTATATTCCTGTAAAGTACAGTTTTTATGCTTTGATACTTTCTGCAATAGTATTAATTTTAGAAAAAAATTATCAACCGATTTTAGTAAATTTTTTACCTAATGTTTTCTTTACTCCATTAGAAATAACTAAAACTATTTTAGCAACAATAGCTGGTTCGCTTTTATCTATTGTAACTATTTCATTTTCAATTATTATGGTAGTTTTAACTACATATTCTACTCAATTTTCACCCCGTACTCTTCAGGACTTTATAAAATCTAAATTAACATTGCAGGTATTAGGTATATTTATAGGTGGTTTTATATATTCTATTGTTACCCTGATGTTTTTAAATAGTAATGGACAAACAGTATTTCTGTCTGCAGCCGTGGGTGTAATAATTGTTTTCTTTTGTCTAATATATTTCGTAATGTTTATTAACCATGTTTCACAATCAATTCAGGTTAATTTACTAATTGATACTTTAACTACTGAAATTTTAGATCTAGTAGATAATGTGAAAGAATTTAATGAGGCCCATGAGAATATCAGAAATGAACCACCTGATAATTTAGAGCAAACCCTACAAAAAAACCAATACACTATTTATTCCAAAGAAGTGGGCTTTATTAGAGATATAAACGATTTAAAGTTATCAAAGTTTGCCGATGAACATAACTTAGTTATCAATGCAGAAAGAATGATCGGTGACTATGTTACTAATAATACAAAAGTATTTACAATCTATTATGATTTAGAAGAGATGGAGGTAGATGAATTAAAAGAAGATGTTTTAAATAATTGTCTTGATTTTATCTTAGTAGGTAAAGAAAGAAATAAAAGTAAAGATATTGAATTTGGTTTACAAAAGATAACAGAAATTGCACTTAGAGCAATTTCACCTGGTATTAATGATCCAAATACTGCTATATTTTGTATTAAACAACTTGGTATGGTATTGGATAGAATAGCAAAAGCTAATATAGAAAATACTTATTATTATAATGAAGATAATGAATTGACTTTGATTTTTGAGGATATAAGTTTTGACTATCTTTTATATAAAACATTTTATCAGTTAAGATACTATTCAATGCGTGATGTTTCAGTTGCTGCTTCCATATTAGAAGCTTTGATAATTATTGCAGAAGGCAATGAACAAGAAATTAAGGACATCACCTGGGAATTTGGTAATTATATAGTAAAGGGTTTTGATGAACAAATTTTAGAAGACTTAGATAAAAAATATATAAATGGTAAAATAGAAGAGTTAGCTATGATGACAGAAAAATCAAAAGGGTCTGGAATTTATTTTGAATAATATTAGGAGGTGTCTAAAATAGACTATAAAGACAAAAACTTTTATCAGAAAACACCAAAAGAAAGTTTCGACATTCTGAATACCTCTGAAAAGGGGCTTGCTGACCAGGAAGCTAAAAAAAGATTAGAAAAATATGGAGAAAATAAGCTGGTGAGATTAAAGAAAACCCCTGAGATAATAAAATTCTTACTCCAATTTAGAGATGTATTAATGATTATTCTATTAGTGGCAGCTGGTATGTCATTTATAATTCAGAATTATAGAGACGGTATTGTGATGTTAATAATTGCTTTAGTTAATGCAATTATAGGATATTTTCAGGAGCATAAAGCTGAAGCAATCATGGATTCATTAGAACAACTTATCCAATCACCTTCAAAAGTAATAAGAGATGGTCAAACCCAAGAAATTAATCAAAGTAAACTTGTAATAGGAGATATTGTAGTTTTAGAAGAAGGGGATAAAGTACCAGCTGACTTAAGAATTATTGAGTCATTTAATTTAAAAACAAATGATGTTTCTCTAACGGGAGAATCACTTCCCCAGGAAAAAAACAGTAATAAGATGGAGGAAGAAGTTTCCCTAGCAGACCGAGAAAATATGGCATATCTTGGTACTAATGTGGCTTCTGGAAGTGCTAAAGGTGTTGTAGTAGCAACTGGTATGGATACCGAGATGGGTAAGATAGCCAATCTTACTCAGGAAGAAGAGAAATCTAAGTCTCCTTTGCAGATGGAGTTGCAATCAGTTGCAAATAGAATTGCTGTATTTGCAGTCATAATTGGTACTTTGTTGTTTGGCGCAAGTTTATATCAAGGACTTGGATTAGACTTTGCCATTATTTATGGTTTAGGTATTGCAGTAGCGGTTGTACCACAGGCTTTACCGATGCAGATTACCGTTGCTCTTGCGCAAGGAGTGGATAGACTAGCTAAAAAGAATGCAGTAGTAAAAAAATTATCTTCAGTTGAAACCTTAGGTTCAACCAATGTAATTTCAACTGATAAAACCGGTACTCTTACCAAAAATGAAATGACAGTTCAAAAAGTATTTTATGATGGTCAAGAGTATGATGTATCCGGTATTGGATATGAGCCACGTGGGAAGATATTAGACCAGGATGGTAATGAAGTAAGCCAAGAAACCATAGATCATTTAGAAATTATGTTTGATGCCGCTACTATGGCTTCTAACGCTGAAATTCATCCACCAGATGATGAACATTCAAGCTGGTATCCGATCGGTGATCCAACCGAAGCAGCTTTAATCACTTTATCAACCAAAGTTGGAACTAGAGCTGAAAATGAAGATGAAGAAAATCCAGAACTGCATGAATTTAGTTTTGATTCAGAAAGAAAAAGGATGAGTTCAGTTAGACAGTTTGAAGATGGCGAATATTTAGCTATGAAAGGTGCTTTAGATAGTGTTTTATCGGTTAGTAAATATATCTATAAAGATGGTAAAAAAGTACCAATTACAGAAGAAGATAAAGAAAAATATAGAAAGTTAAATCAAAAGTATTCTGAAAATGCAATGCGTGTCTTAGCTTTTGCATTTCGTAAATTGGGACCAGAGCATAAAGACTATGTATTAGAAGAAGTTGAAAAAGATGTAATCTTCCTTGGTATTGTCGCAATGATCGATCCTCCTAAAGAAGGTGTTAAAGAATCAATTGAACAAGCCCATGAAGCTCATATTAATACCTATATAATGACCGGTGATCATGCAACTACTGCAAAAGCAATTGGTAAGGAGATCAATCTTGTAAAAGATGAAGAAAATGTAGAAGTAGTTACCGGCAAAGAATTTGAAAACCTAACCGATGAAGAATTAAAGACATTGATGGATGAAAATGAAAGTCTTATCTTTTCCCGGGTTTCACCAGAACACAAGTTAAGAATTGTTAAGAACCTTAAAGATCAACAAAAGATAGTAGCTGTTACAGGTGATGGTGTAAATGATGCACCCGCCTTAAAAAGTGCTCATATTGGGGTAGCAATGGGAGGCATGGGTACAGATGTATCCAAACAAGCAGCTGAATTAATATTATTAGATGATAGTTTTCCAACCTTAGTTTACGCTATTAAAGAAGGTAGAAATATCTATAACAATTTAAAGAAAACAGTTATTGCTTCCTTAACTAGTAATGGTGGCGAGTTAGCAGTTGTCTTATTAGGATTACTGGGAGTTTCATTATTTAACTTACCCGTTCCAATTTTAGCTATTCAAATTTTAGCCATTGACTTATTAGCTGAAATTTTACCACTTACTGCTTTTACATTTGATCCTGGTTCAAAGGATATAATGAAATCTCCACCCAGGGAGAAAGATGAGCACATTGTTAATAAGAGATCTTTTTCAGAAATTGCCTTTTTTGGTGTATTAATGGGTGTATTGGCCTTTTTAAACTACTATCTATTTAGTAGTCGTATGGGACTAATGAATATGACTGAAGCACATCCTTTATATGCCAGAGCAACTACAATAACTTATCTCACTATTGCCTTTACCCAGTTAACAAACATTATGTCGAGAAGATATGAAAAGATAACAATTTTTAACAAAAACATTATATCTAATAAAAAAATGGTATATTCAATTATTTTATCAATAGCGATGATAGCTACTGCAATTTATACACCTTTTATTAATAAGTACCTTGGTTTTGCAGGTATTTCAGTTATTGATTGGTTTTATGTAATAGGTTCTGCTGTCGTATTTTTAGGTGCCCATGAACTGTTAAAAGCCTATAAAAGAAAAAGTGAAAATTATTAAAGGAGGCTAAAAAATGAATGTGAAGAAAAAAGGTGAAGTTTACAAATGTGGTGTTT
>CAYSHP010000046.1:9354-18798 GCA_964430875.1 uncultured Halanaerobiales bacterium | reverse complement strand
CATCTACAATATAGTCTCTATCTTTTTTCATCAGGGTATGGGCTCTTAAAGCCTGGTTAACCTGATGGTGTAATCTAAAGTTCTCTTCATCAAATAGATTATCAACATTTAGATAATCTTCTACCTTTTCCACACCTTTTTCAGTTAAGGTCACACTATTATTTTTTTCATCTAATTCATAATGTTCTTCTTCTTTTAGTTTTGGAATAATTCTATTAAACTTTCTGTAATCTTGGGAAGTTTCTTGAACCGGTCCTGAAATGATAAGCGGTGTTCTTGCTTCATCGATCAAAATACTGTCTACCTCATCTAAAATTGCATAATGGAAATCATGTTTAATTACATTATCAGGATCAGTAGCCATATTGGCTCTTAAGTAATCAAAACCAAATTCATTATTAGTACCATATGTGACATCTGCATCATATGCCTTTTTTCTTTCTTCTGGAGTCATACCACTTAAAACAACGCCCACATCTAAACCAAGGAATTCATAAATCTGGCCCATCCATTCACTATCTCTCTTAGCCAGATAATCATTAACTGTAACAACATGTACACCTTTACCAGTTAATGCATTAAGATATACCGGTAGGGTAGCTACCAGGGTCTTACCTTCACCGGTTTTCATCTCGGCAATTTTACCCTCATGTAATGCTATACCACCCATCAGCTGTACATCAAAGTGTCTAAATCCCTCTTCAGTTGAACGCTGAGAGGCTTCTCTAACTACCGCAAAAGCCTCGGGCAAAAGATCATCAAGACTTTCACCATCTTCATATCTCTGTTTAAACTCCCCTGTCTTTGCTTTCAGTTCAGCATCAGAAAGTTGCTGCATATCAGTTTCTAGTTCATTTATTTCATCGACAATTACTTGTAATCTTTCCAGTTCCTTTTCATTAGGATCTTTAAATAAGTTTTTCACAAAATCAAACATTTTTTTACCACCTGTTTTTTTAATAATAGATCAAAAATTTAAGTCTAAATCATTACAAATTTACATTTTATTATAACACTTATTAATTAAAATCTCAATGCATCTGCATATCTATTGTACATGCTAACTATGGGATTAATATGAGAGCAAATAATTATTTTAAAAATAAGTTCAATGATTAAATAAGTTTCATTTGTTTTTTCTTTTATGAAATATTAAAAGACCGCCCCATAGAGAGGACGGTCCTTTTAATTACAATTAATATTAATTTAGAAAGTAGGTTCAATCAACCCGTAATTCCCATCTTTTCTTTTATATACAACATTTACTTCATTAGTATTTGCATTTGAAAAAACAAAGAAATCATGACCGATTAAGTCCATCTGCATGACTGCCTCCTGGACATCCATCGGTTTTAAAGCAAAGCTTTTAGTTTTGACAATCTTTGGTTCAAACTCATCTTCCTCTGGTTCTTTTTTCTTACGAACCATTTCTTCTCTTTCTTCCATATATTCTTCTTTATATTCCTGTTTTCTTTCAATCATTTTATTGTGAATTCTTGTTTTGTACTTGTGAATCTGTCTTTCTACTTTTTCGATGACCCCATCAAGCGAAGCATACATATCAGTAGTTTCTTCTTCACCGCGGAGAATTAAACCTTTGACATAAGCAGTTACCTCTACTATATGTCTTTCCTTTTCCACCTCCATTGTGATATGGACTTCCATTGGTTCTCCTTGGAAGTACTTTTCCAGTTTTTCCATCTTTTCTCTGGCATATTCTTTTAGCGAAGGTGTCACGTCGATATTTTTTCCATAAATCGAAATATTCATTATCTCCACTCCCTTCTGAACTACTAAGATAATTATTGTGTTATTATATTACTTCAATATGTTAAAGTAAAACCCTTCTTTTATAAAAAAAATCCTGATTACATCTCTGTAATCAGGAGTGTATGCACATCTTTAGGCATCTATAATATTTATTCTTCAGCCCTCACAACTTGTGCTGCTTGAGGGCCTCTGTCTCCCTCAACAATTTCAAATTCTACTTTTTCTCCGTCTTCAAGAGTTTTGAAACCATCATCTTGAATAGCAGAGAAATGAACAAATACGTCGTCGCCTTCTTCTCTTTCAATAAAACCATAACCTTTTTTTGCGTCAAACCATTTTACTGTTCCAGTATAGATCATAAATTATATTCCTCCTGTAAATTGTTTCTAGGAAAGTTAAATTCCCATTTATCTTAATATAACACAGTATATTATTGTTGTCAAACAAGTTATCTCAAAAGATTACAAGATTTTTTAAGTCCAATATATTGTGCTATATTACAAGGTCTTCTAAATTATTATTTAATTTAATGTCTTCTATTTTTTTGCGGGCCCTTTGTAAGGCATTATCAACTGTTTTCACATTAATCTCAAGTTTATCTGAAATCTCTTTATATGTTCTATCATCTAAATATTCATAAAAGACATTTTTTTCTAATTCAGTTAGTTCTTTTTCAATTTCCTGAAAAACCAAATTTATAATTTCTTTATAAACAAATTGGTCCTCTAATTTCTTTTTCTTATCAGGCAAAATCTCGCTAAAACTTCTCCCCGATTCATTATCATAATCATATGTTTTATTAATCGAAGTAGAATTGTTTAAGGGCTGATGCTTTTGTCTATTCGCCCTCTTGATAGCTGAAATAAGTTGTCTGTGTACACATAACTGTGAAAAACCTCTAAAAGAAGCCTCCCGGTCAGGTTGGTAATCTCTGATTGCTTTAAATAATCCTAGCATCCCTTCCTGAATTACATCTTCTTTATCAAGCCCCTTAATGAAAAAATATTTAGCTTTTGCATACACAATATCCATATTCTGATTAATCAAATACTCAACTGCTAATTTATTACCATCTTTGGCTTGTTTAATTATTTCGTCTTCTCCCTGCTTCTGGTTAAACATTCAATCCCCCCCATTTGGAAATGTTTTAACCAATTAAAATTCCAAATACTTCTTCTAAAGTGATGTTCAAATCTATGAAAGTTGCTAGGACCATTAGTAGAATTAATACCAATACAATATCAAAATATCTATTTCTTTTCTCTTCTGGTTTCTTTTTAGCCATTATAAATTACTCCCCGCAATTTATATTAAAATTGAACTTTAAATCCAACCTCTAATAAAAGTGTTTTATCATGCCAGTATGAATTTCCAATGCTGAGTACTAAAGCATTATTATTTACAATTGGAGTTTCATACCCCAGTCTGTATTCAAACTGGCTTCCATCTAATATATACTTTAACTCATATAATAAAGCCCTGTTTTTTTCTAAATAATTTTTACCTTCTACCCCGACACCAGCTGTAAATCCTTCGCCATTTGGTTTAGTTAAAATACTGAAGGCAGCTTCAGTTTTATAGCTGGGATCTTCCAAAGCAGTAATTAACCAGGTACCTCCAAAACGGAAGGCATTGCTATCATAATTAATATCAAAGCTTAACCTATTTAACTCATTTTGGAATTGAAAGACTGGATTTATATTAAGAGATGTACTATCACCATGTAAAAATACTGAATAATTCATCTCCTGAAAATCATGGCTTTGGGCATTGACAAGTGGAGTAAGTGCAAAAGTGAATAATAGGAATAAGATTAGAATTTTTTTATACAAATATATCAACCTCCATTATTAGCGTTTTTTAATTAGTATACCGGTGGCAATATCTCGATAACCAGAAGGATTATTAAAAGTATATCCTCTAATTACAAGTTGTGATGAGTCTCCGCCATCTAGATTCATTGCCTCAGTTACATTAAGGCTTTTTAAATATTGGGCTAACTCCTGTAATGTCATGCCAATACTTAACTCGGGTTGGCGGCCATCAATAGTTACAAAAACTAGATGATTATCTTTAGTAAGACCAACCGCTGTGCGAGGAGCTCTACCAGTAGTTATATCCTGGCTAAATTCTTCTAGCTTACCGGTAACTGTAACTTTACCATCAGTTATTAATTTAGGTCCCCCACCCATGATATTAACTACATCTTCTTCATGCCAAGACGGATTAAAAATATTTTTATACTGTACTTCTTTACCCTGTTTAAAAGCTGTAAAATTATTTTCCTTAGTAAATATCTTAACAACAAATCCATCTTCAGGAATCTCACTTTCAATCAGTGAGCCTTGCTCTACTTTTGTTATCACATTATTTTCGACTTTAAATTCAATTGAATTTTGTTCAAACTGTGGAGTTTTTTCACCATAGAATTTGTTATATAATATAATCTCATTTTCATTATTTGGTTTTCTGTTTACCGCATCGATTACTATATTATTATTATTGAAAGTAGTTAACAGCCCCCTCCAGTTGAGGTTATTTATTAAGACTTCCCCGGTTTTAGTTATTCCAAGTGCTGCCCTATTATATAGTGGTTCAGATACCATCTCTCCCTCAATCATGACTGTTCCTAAGGGCCGGCCTTCGTAATTATAAAATCCACCATTAATCCCAACTAAAGCTTCCTTTTGTTTTACTACTTCTGTTAAAGAAGCTAGTCCTGCAATTTTATCATTACTGACAAAAGGAACTACTTGATGCCTACCTTTAAAGGTATTTAGATCTACAATTGTTATAATGCGTGGTCCTGACCAGGTAAGTTGCTTTATTTCTCTATATTCTAAACCTAAATCAATTTCAGCATCTACAAGTTGTTCTTCATCAATGGTAGTGTCTAGATTCCTTATTTCTATACTACCAATATTTTCAGTAATTAAGTCTTCAGCTTCAGAATATTGACTACCAAGCTGCTTAACATCTAGATATTGATAGTAAAGATTATCATTTTTATATATTACTTTTGCTTTAGTATTATCAACAGCTACCTTAATAATATCCGTGAGATTAGAAATCCCCTGATAACTCTTTATCTCATAAGGAGGATTGTTATTTAAAACAAGCTCAAGTGCTTTACTCCTATTAAGAATTGCAGCAGCTTTGAGCGCGGTTATGTTATTGGAATCTGGTAATTCCTCTAACAACATTCCATATTGAAGAGTTGAAAAGTCTATTTTGTTAAAAACATCAATCTTACCTTCTTTTAAAGAAAACCGCACCATTCCATTATATAAGTTATTCTTCAACCTGATAACGCCGTGACAATATATAGTACCATTTTCAAAAATAATATTACCTTCACTATCTCTAACAACTAATTTGGTACTGTCACCTTTAATTTCTTTTTCAATAACCCAGGTTTCCCAACCGGCTGCATTTATTTCTTTAGATATTTCTTCAGCTCTGGCCTCTTTCAAAAAAGTACCAATTTGAACTTTATATAGTTCATTTTCAAAACTTATCTGTACTTCATAATTTTCAAATTCTTTTTTTAATTCTTCTTTCATCTTTTCAGCTTTGCTTTTTTCTGAAGTGGCAAATACTTGAATAAACCAACTTTTTTGATTTTGTCGATATGGACTTATTATATACTTTTTATTTCTTGATAAAAAAGTTCTTTTAGAACCATCTAGATTTTTTATCTCAACATTAGTCCCCGATAAAATCCCCACTTGTTCTAAATTATTAAATATTTTTAACTGAAGTTGCTTACCATTGGAAACGAAATTTTTTAAAGAATTCGAAAAAGCATTTACCTGTAAAGGTACTAATACTAAAAGAAAAGTTAATAATACTGTTATTACAAGTTTATTTTTTGTTTTCAAATACATCACTCCACCCTTAGAATGCGCACTATCAATATTCAAAAAAATTTCTTTTATATTATTAAATTAAAGTCGAGTATTGTATTAACAGTATGATTTTATATAAGGATTATAAAAGCTGTTTTATTGATAATGATTAATGAATTTTCATCTAACTTTAGATAAAAATTTAATTCTGTAAGTCTTGACTGAACTCAACTGCCTTTTCAACTTCCATACTTTCTAAAATAGTAGCAGCTGTTTTGTCACTTAGGCCCTTCAAGATTCTTAAAGCATATTCTCTTTCTAAACTGTTTAATATATTTGCAGCAGACTCAGGATTCATATTTTCATAAATCTTAAGTAATTTTTCAAAATTTGCCTGTTCAGATTCTTCCTTTTGTTGTATTTCTTCTATTTGAGAAATTAACCCCTGATTAGTTGCTCCTAATTCTGCTATTTTACTTTCTAGTTTTGAGATCTGTTCATTTTTATTATTTAATTCTTCTTTTAAGTTTTCATTTTCTTCTTGTAATTTTTGATTTTTTTCTACGACTTTTTCATACTCTTCAGCAGTTCTTACATATTCCTTAACAAAAGGAGTGCTTTGAATTATATTTTCACCCCACTGCCTAAAAGAAATGATCCCCAGATTATTTATTAATAATAAAGAACCAATAATAATAATTACAATTAAAAAAGTATAAAGATATTTTTTCAAACTTTCTCCCCCCATTCTGATGAAAAATATCCCAGTGTTTTTATTATAAAGAAATATAAAAGGTTTTAAATATCATTATAATAATATAATCATGTTCATTACTTAATAATATTCAACAAAAAAATACCAATTCCTCCCTCTTAATACAGTAAAAAAAGAGGGTCAATGAAAAAATTCATTAACCCCCTCATAAAATATTATTTATCTGGCCATTCTAAAAACTGAACCCGTTTTGCTTTTACCCGGTAGTTTTTATACTTCTTGCCGTCTTTTTCAACGGAATATGTACTGATCATGCCCTCGATCCCAGCTAATTTTCCTTTCTTTAAGTATTCACTACACCGTTTAGCACCTGGGCCCCAATTGATAACATCAATGAAGTCTGTATCAATTTCTCCTTCTTTACTCCGGTAATTCCTCTGTACTGCCAGAGTGAAAGTACAATAGTCAATTTCATTCTCTGATTTCTTTAGATCTGGTTCAGCCACTAATCTGCCTGTAAGTACTACATTGTTTATCATATAATCACTCCTTTTCCATATATTACCATATTGAGGTGTCATAAACAACCACTTAACTCAATTTATGGGATCAATTTTATTAATATATATTCAAATCATGCAATTTTTAGATTAATTTGTCTCAATTGCTAATTTATTGCAGGATTAGGAACCGTTTTAGAGAATATATTAGTATATTCTTATATTTTTTCATAAATTGTAAATTTATGAAAAAATTATATGAATAAATACAAAATTTAATAGGAGGAACAAATGATTTACAAAAAAATAACAAGTTATTTAACCATTTTATTATTAATTACTTTAGTAATGACACTTACAGTTAATGCAGATACATACTCCAGACAATCGCGCTTTAATCTTAATGGTAAGATGGAAGAAAGTTTTACTGGTCAGGCAACCCTATTATATCCTTTTAATGAAACTAAAGACTCTCTCTTTTATTCTGATGTAAGAGGTATGTTCAGTGGTGATGATATCTCGGAATGGAATCTAGGTTTGGGATATAGAAAAAAATTAAATGAAAGAAACTTTATTTGGGGTACATATCTGTTTTATGATAACCGCAAAGAATTAGACAGATACTGGAATCAATGGACTTTAGGTACAGAACTTTTAACAGGTGATATGGATTTAAGATTTAATTATTATATACCTCAAAAAGAAAAGGTGTTAGCAGCAAGTGTACCTAATGACAGCATTCAGGTTGTAGGTAATAATCTTTTATATAAAAAGACCCAACTTAATACATATTATCAAGTTATGGGCGGATATGACCTAGAGTTTGGTAAAAGGTTTACCCATGATAATAAAATATTAAATAACCTCGGTGCCTATTTTAGAGTATATAATTTTTCAGGTAATGATACTGCTACAATGTCAGGCTCAGGTTTTAAAATTGATAAGTTATTTGGAAATCCCAATGGTGTAAATTATAAGTTGGGTATCGACTGGCAGAATGATAATATTAGAGGTACAAGTACTGAAGCTACTTTTGCACTCTCAATTCCCCTTGGGAAAAATACTGAAACAGAAATTAATACAACCGAAGATCAATTAGAAACTAGAATGACAGAAACCCCACGTAGAGATATAGATATCATTGTGGGAAATACAATACCAGAAAATAAAGTAATCGAAAAAGTGAAAGTTAAAGATAATGAAGATCCAGAAAATGAAGTAAATATCTGGTATGTTACTGCTTCGGGTAATGGAACCGGTGAAAAATCAGATCCTACCAATTTAGCTGCATTAAAAGTAAACACTGAACTAAGTAAAAATGATATTATTGTACTCCTCGGAAATGATGGAGTTATTGAAGCTGACTATTTCAACTTAGCCCCTGGACAGAAACTATTATCCCCTGGTGGTTATGCAATAATAAAAGTTCCTGAATATCCTGATAGAGAAGCAGAATTTAAACCAGAAGGAATCAGAGCTACTGTTTCAGGCTCAGAAATAGCTTTTGAAGGGGAAATTAGTTTACAAAGATCTTTTTCTGGTTTAATTAGTTTAGGTGATAATACCACAGTATCCGGTCTTATCTTCAAAAATAGTACAAATGCTATCTATGGAAGTGATATCAGCGGAGATATTTATATTACAAATAATAAATTTGAAATGGAATCTCAAACAGCTATAGAAATAAATTATTCAACTTCAGAAGTAATTGAAGATGCAAATAATAAATTACTTATTGAAAAAAATATTATTGAAAGTGCTGGCAATGCTGGGATTTCAGTAATAAATGATAACAGAATTTTACAATCGGAAGTAATTGAAGATGAAAAAAGCAAAATAATTATAAATAATAACATTATTAATAAAGCTGATAATACTGGAATTTCAGTAATAAATGCGAATAACAATATACAAATTGATATCTCAAATAATGAAATTAAAATTATTGAACCTGATAATATGTTTAGAACGGGATCTCAGAATATTTCTATTCTTGTAAGACCTAATAATTCAGGAATTTATGTAGAAAATCATGGTTCTAAAAACAATGTTAATATTAAAAATAACAAAATTGGCTATAGTAATTATGCAATTTTTGCAATGACACAATCAGAACAAAACTTTATTGAAATCAGGGATAATATAATAGACATATGTTATAGTGGAATTAATATTTCGAGGAATTCATCAAAAACTTCTAATTCACTTTCCATGCAAAAATCAGTAGTCAATTATGGAACTATAAATATTATAAATAATGAAATCAAAGATGCTTTTGTAACCGGAATGGCTATATCTACAGGATCAATCGACTCTTTAATCAAACAAAATACAATAGATAAAGCTGGTCAATATGGGATTGCCCTCAACAATTATGTTAACTCAAATACTATCGTCCAGGAAAATCATATTAAAGAAGCTAATTATGGGGGGATACTGGTACCAGATTATTTAGAAGACGAGAACATTGAATTTATAGATAATATTTTTGGGGCAGATATTGACCCCCAAATTGATACTTATGAAATAAGATAATAATACTTATGATTTATAACCAAAAGAAGGCCTGATATCAGGCCTTCTTTTTTAACTATTATTTATTCTTATTATA
>CAYSHP010000046.1:0-9254 GCA_964430875.1 uncultured Halanaerobiales bacterium | reverse complement strand
AAAAGAAGGCCTGATATCAGGCCTTCTTTTTTAACTATTATTTATTCTTATTATAGTTCAACATTCTCTATATATACTTCTATATCCCCGCCACAGACCCAACCTATTTTAGCGGCTTCTTTTCTGGTTAAACTAAATGACATCCGGCCTGATTTGCCTTCTTTCAGTAAATTGACTGCCTTGTCGACAATCTCTTTTTCCTGATTGCCTCCCCCAATAGTACCATTTGTGGCTCCATCGGGATAGATGATCATACTGGTACCTACATCTCGGGGCGCGGAAGATTTAGCATCAATTATTGTCGCTACCGCTAAACTATCATATTTATCCTTAGTATCAACTATATTTTCAACTAATCTTTTATTCATCTTTCTGCCTCCTTATCTGAACAATTTCAGCCATGATAGCTACCGCTATTTCAGCTGTGGTCTCAGCTCCAATGGATAAACCGATCGGAGTATGGACAGTTTCTAATAATTCTTCACTGGCATTATCCACTTCTCTTAACCTATCAAAGACTTCTCTTATTTTTTTAGAACTTCCGATCATACCCACATATTTACAGTCTTGATCAATAACACTGCTTAAAACTTCATAATCAAATTGATGTCCTCTCGTAATAATGACAACATAATCATTTTTTTCTGGTTTATATCTTTTTAGATAGTCTGCATACTTTTCTACTATAATATGATCTGCTTCGGGGAATCTCTCTTTATTAAGAAATTCTGCTCTATCATCAATAATTGTAATTTCAAAGTCCATTAAACTAGCTATCTTAGAAACCTGGTTAGCAATATGTCCTGCTCCAAAGAGCACTAACCTTGGATTATCGGTAACAGGTTCTATATATAGTTCTATTTCACCTTTACCTTCTACAGTTATCTCTTTTAACTCAGGATTATACATGTTAAGTATTTTTTCTTTGCCTACCTGTTTGATTATTTGATCTAACGCTTCTTTTTGGCTGGAGTTACTATAAAATAATTCATCTTTAGTAAGTGCAAACTTTGCTTCTTTAAGCTCTGATAATTCTCCTTTTGCCTCTATGACAGTACCTAAATAGACTTCTTTTGATTTTTCTGTTAATTTATTTAACTTATTATAAAATTTTAGATCCATTCTTTTCACCTCATAATTTATTATTATCCTATTTTCCATATTCATTATATGATAAGCATTATCCTTTTTAAAATTTTCACAAATATTTCTTGATCTATTTGTTAACTTTCTTTCTATTCTTTTTAATAACCTTTAAACCTTCTCTTGTACTTAAATTTGATAATTCATGACTTTTAATGAATTCTACTACCCTTTCAGGGTCAGTTCTGGAATACTCTCTAAGGGCCCATCCAATTGCTTTTTGAATAAAAAATTCATCTATATCTTTTAGTTTTAAAATATTCTTAAGCAACATCTCTTGGTCAGTCTCTTCTTTATATGCTAGTTGGAATAATAGGGTGGTTCTCTGAAGCCAAATATGGTTTGAATTTAGCCATTTAGAAATAAATTCATCTCTAAATTGAGGATACTTTTTAAAGTACTCTCCTACTAGTTTTTTAGCAATAAAATCAACCGTATCCCACCAGGATTTATTTTCAATCATATAAGCCATCAGTTTAATATCACCGATTCTAAAATCATTTTTGTATCTTTCAAATAACTCCATTGCAAAATACTGTAATTCTCTTTGCTCAGCTGACCATAGTTTAATAATAACCTGACTTAATTGCGAATGTGGAGGCCGGTTTTTTATCTTCTGCAGCTCTCTACTTAATTGCCTTCTCTCCGTCGCCTGCAATCCGTAAAATTCAAATTTGTTTCTCATATACTTTTTCATCTGAACTGCTTTTTCTTCATCTTTATTACTAGCAAATATCTCTTTTAATTCTTTTATATATTGATCTGCAGAAAAATCATTTACCATTTACATGTCCTCCTATCTCTAAATTAAAGTCTACTTCTATTAACTGACCGGGTTCAATTTTAACCAATTTATTCATAGAGCCTGAAACCGTGTTTTTATTATATCCCTTTGGCAGCATAATTTCCAATCCCAGCATCTCTGAATCAGTTATAGATTTAAAGTTATCAATTTCTATATGGTAACGCCCTTTCTTATCGATTTTAATAACTCTGCCATCTGAGGTGATGATTTTAAGTGCTTTTTCTTTTTTGTGATTAATCCTTTTATTATGATCCCTTATATTAACCTGTCCAATTATTACAGCAGACTGTTTATTAAACTGTTTCTTATATTCTATTGATGTTGTGACTTTGTTAGAAACTAATGTATTATTAGTCTGACTATAGGCACCTATTTCAGTCATATAACTAGCTTTTGGATTTAAACTGTTTTTAGGTATAACATAAAAATTTAAATTAAATACTTCCTTTGGTTTCAAAGAAAAATTACTGATCCTTAAGATATTTTTATCAGCCAGCCAGTTGTATTTTAATTTATCTTTAGATATCTTTATACTATCTCTAATTACCTTTAAACGCTTATCTAAATATATATCTATTTTTGCTTTACTTAACTCATATTCAGAGCTATTTAAAATCTGATAAGCAAGATAAGATGGGCTTAATTGTTCCTTCACTTTTTTTTCTTTGGTATTTGCTCTTATTCTAATCGGTTTATCCATTTCTTCAATGGTAGGTTCGGGTGGTTCAATTAAATGGTCGGCCGAACTAATTAAGATATTAGAAAAATTTACTTTACCCTGGGAGAAACAGAAAAAACCGAATTTACCTTTGGGAAATTCACCTGCTATATTTATTATCTCTTTCCCATTGATACTTAGTTTGAAATGATCTCTTAGATAAGTAGCCTTAAATTCATACTCCCTACCCTTTACCCAGCCTGTACCGGCTGCTCTTCCATCAAATAGTAATTCACCGGGAACGGCTGTATGATCAAAATCCCTATCTTTATGGTAAAAAAGCTGTCCTTTGCCGTGAATACCTCCATTATCCCAGGAAAATATATAGGAATCATTAATATCTTTATATCCGAAAACCAATCCGATTGTATCATTATCATAGGTAGAACTATTAACCTTTATGGTACCAGTAATTATTTCATTTTCTAGTTCTTTATCAAATAGGTAATAATAATCTATACTGGTTTTGTTTAACTGCATTACTGAAGTATTGCCTGAACTTAATAACCAGTTACCGCCGTTTATACTAATGAAACTACTTAAATCAAGGTACTCTTGGCTGAAAACATCTGTAGTAAAAAATGTTACTGTTAAAGTCAGTATAATAATTAATGTTATAATCTTTTCAAATGAATTCATTATGATTACTCCTCTCATTTACCAATTATAGTTAATGTTTAAAGAAAGTCCTTTTGTTTTTTGATCTAAACCGATCAGTTCATTATTAAAGTCTGTAAAATTATATTCTAAACCTATATACAAGTTTTCTTTAAGTCGTCTTTTAATCCCAATTAAATAACCGGGTTGCTTTTCATTATTAATCCCTTCAATAAATGTTTTATATTCTAATTTTAGAAAATATTCTTTTGCAAAGTTATAGCTTAACCCATAGCTATTTAAACTGAACATATTCTCTATAAGATTGTTATTTATATTTTGTTTTATTATATATTTCTGTAAGTTTGTATTTAAGGATAATTTCTTATTTAATTGGTATATGAAATTAAGATTATTTTCATTAATAACTTCCTTATTAATTACTTCGCCCTCTTTATTAAAACTTTCTGAGTAGTGGTACTTATAATAAAATTTATATGCTTTGTTTATAGGGCGATACTTAAAATTAAATATATGTTTCCTATTATTACTTTTAAATTTTCTTAACCTATCTTTTTCATTGTTTTCGCCTACTAAAAGCTGGATTAATATATCAGGCCCTATTACTTTTTTTAATGATATGTCATAATTTTGTTTTTGATAAAGACTAGATCTGTTTTTAAGCTGTTCATAATTAAGACTTACTTTATTATCTTTAATTTCATAATTTAAAGTACCTCTTAAACCCAATCTTTTTTCATTAATTGCTTGAACTCGATACTCTAAGAAATTTATACCGGCTGCCATTTTATTGTTAAACCGCAGCTGATACTTAACAATGTTTTCTGTGTTAATATCTAACTGATTATATTCATTTTTAATTAAGGATAAAAAGCTCCGCTCATTTATAGGATATTTAATTCCCTGACTCTTTTTGACAAATTGATTATTATCTAATTTACATTTAACGTACTTAAATAACTCAAAACCCTTATCCTGTTTGTATTGATAACTTTCTTTTCGATATTCAGTATCGATTACTTTATTTTTATACTTGATTGTACTTTGTCCAGCTGTTTTAAATTCCAGTCCATACTGGCCATAACCTTTCTTAGTTGTCAGATTATGTAAATAACCCCAGTATATGTATGAATTTTCTGAAAATTGATAGCCAAAAAAATTATCTAGACTCTTTTTTAAAGTTCTATCTAGACTATCATACTGTTCAAGATAGGTAGTATCTAATTTTAAGTTGGAATTTAATTTGCTCTTGAAATGAGCTTTATATTGATGCTCCTTTCTCTCAAGATTATTTTGCCGCACCCAATAGGATAAATCTGTTTTTAGCTTTTTACTTAGCTTTGTTATATATTTTAGCTTTTGTTCATCCTCTATATACCTGTTTGTTTTACTTTGAAAAATGGTTTTTAACTTATATCCTGTTAAGATAATATTATCATTAAAACTTTTTTTGAATTTTATGCCTTTCTTTTCCTCTGTCTTTTTTCTAATAGGATCTTTAATATATTGATGCCCATTGTTAATACTTAAATTTGTATTATTTTCCCTTTCTTCTATCCTCTGATATTCTAATATATATTTTTGATTATTATCAGGTGTAAATTTTAAAACTGAGCCTGTTGTAGATCTTTTTTTATCTTCCCTTACTTCATAAACTTTGAGTTTAGTTTTAGGCAGTATTTTATTACTATAGTGGTAACCTTTATTTAAATTCTTAATTGTATTTCCTTTTATTTTATAATTAATGATCAATTCATAATTATATTTGGGATTATTTAAGAAAAATATTACGGGATTAAAGGAAATTCGTCCATTTAAATAATCAACTGTATAGTCTTTATCTTCTCCGAGGACCGCTATTTTAACCAATCTATTTTCTTTATTTAAAATATTAACATAGATTCTCAGGGAATCTTTTCTAATATCACGGCTGCTTAAAAATATTACTGAATAATTGGGGTTTAATACTTTGTCTGTTTTAGAAATATCCCCGTCTTTACTTAAAAAGACAGCCAGCTTATTTTTTGTTCCCTCAGATGATAATTTAACGCCTGACTCTTTGTCATAGTAATCTGAAAATATGGGGTTTTTAATTTGCATGTTATATTCCCCGTAAAGCAAACTATACTTCTTATAATTTGCTTTGAAGTATTCCTTTTGTTCACTTAGATCGTTAATTAAAATTGAATTGTCTAGATAGCTATCTCTTTTATTGTAGTTATTGTCTGCAGTAGTTTGACTATCATATTTCAACATATAGTCTATTCTTTGAGCTAAATTATCTTTTAGAAAAAATGATACGTCACTTTCTATTTCTTTTTTTAACTTTAAATCTAAATAACCTGTAAAATATGCCGCTCTTATCTCCCCCAAAGATGTAAATAATAATAAAATGACTAAGACCAATAAGACAAGTTTTTTACTGTGTTTGTGCAATGAATTCACTCCAATCTCATTTATTAAAATTTTTAGTACAGTAACACCTTTGATGTCTTAATTGGTAATACCTTCTTAATAATGTAAATTTTTAGCACTTTAGTGCAAAAAAAAGACGGCAGCCTTAACTGCCGGGTAATAACTTATCATTTTTTGTATTTTTTTAATTAAAAAAGTTCTTAATTGCCGTCTGGGCGCTTTTCATAGTTAGGTTGAATAAATTACTATTATTTTCAAAAATATCTTTAAGTGAATCTACTACATAATCAATCTGTTCATAACTCACAGTTAAAGGTGGTTCCAGTCTAATTACATTCGGATTATTTAAAGTATAGGCAGTGATAATTCTGTAATCATTGTTTAAAGAACCCGCTACCATTGCTCCCATATATTCAGCCGAAAACTTACTGACTAAACCACCAGATAGCCTATCTAAGAGACCGGGATCCGGTTGATTAAATTCAATACCGATTATTAGACCCTTACCTCTAATTTCTTTAACTAAGTCATATTTATCTTCAAATTTCTTAAGTTCTTTTAAGAAGTATTCACCTTTTTCAGCAGCTTCTTCACTCAAATCATTTTCTAATATATAATTTAAGGAAGCAATCACTGCTGCAGAAGCCCGGGCATTTCCTCCAAAGGTAGAGGTGTGTAGTAAAGCACTTTCCATACTGCCGTAGGCTTTTTTCCAAACAGCTGGTTTTGAAATATAGGCACCAACCGGTTCAATTCCCCCGCCTAAAGACTTAGCAAGACACATAATATCGGGTACTACTCCTTCATGGTCTGCTGCAAAGAGTCGTCCGGTTCTACCTAAACCCGTCTGTATTTCATCTAAGATCATTAGAACCTCATTTTTGTCACATAAATCTCTTACCTCTTTGAGATAACCTTCGGGAGGAACAATCACTCCACCCTCACCCTGAATTGGTTCTAAAATTACAGCGGCTATATTGTCACTTGAATTTAGTTTTTCTTTTAAGGCCTTTATATCACCAAAAGGCACTTCCTCTGTGGCTGGTAATAAGGGGTTAAACTGTTTTTGATATTTATCACGGCCGGTTATTGACAGTGAGCCATAACTTTTACCGTGAAAGGAATCTTTACAGTATATTATCTTCTCTTTACCGGTAGAAGCACGCGCTAATTTAATAGCACCTTCTACTGCTTCCGTACCACTATTACCAAAAAAACTTATCTCGAGGTTGCCGGGTGTAACCTGTGCTAAGTTATAGGCAGCTGCACTATAGATACCACCTAGTGAAGCTTGTAATAAATTGGGTTTTTCTCTTACTTTATGAACTGCTTCTATGATTTCAGCCCTATTATGCCCTAAATTAAGCGATCCATAGCCACCTAAAAAGTCTAAGTACTTTCTACCTTGTTCATCATATACCTCTACGTTATCGGCTTTTACGTAGTTTTTATCAAAATTTAATAACTTTAACATCTTAACCATACTGGGATTGATGTATTTTTTATAATTGTCGCCTACTTCTTCTCTGCTTATGCTTAAAGCTTGATCTATATTATATAATTCATTCATTCTTATGACCTCCTCTTACTAATATATTTATGTTAAATATTAAAAATCCTTCTATTTAATTAGACAAATTATTAGATAATAACTTATAATAAAGACAAAGTGTAAAGGAGATAAAAATAATGAAGGATAGAACTGTTAAAATAATTAGATGGATTGCCAGAATAGCTTCAATTCTTATTATCATATTAGGCTTACCCTTTTATTTTGGGTATGGCAATCCAATACCTTTTTCAACTCCTAACTATACCTTTTTAGATAACCTATGGCTAACTATTTTCCCTCTTATGTTTATTGGTCTTCTAATAGGTTGGAAAAATGAAAAAGTTGGTGGGCTCCTTGTTACAATACCGGTTTTTATAGGGCTATTAGCTAGCCTGATTTTACAAGGTCAAATAGTTAACTTAATGCTAGTTCCTTTAATCATTGGAATGCTGTATTTAACCACTTATTATCGAAAATAATATGTTAAGGAGTTTTTTTATGAGTACTAAACAGATTAAAACATTTCTTTTAGATGGATATCTTGATGAACCCTCTGCTTTAGGAGTACCACCCTATATATCCCCTCATATTAGGTATGTATATGGGGCTTTAAGGCAGGCGGGTATTCAAAAAGATTATATAAATTATACTACTATCGATCAATTTCGAGATGACTGGGATCATAATGTGGAAAATATAGAATCCTATGATCTCTTTATTATAATTGCCGGCACTACTGTACCTGGCCGTTATTTAGGGGGACGGCCTATTTCTTTAGCTGAGATTAAGAAATTAGGTAAACAAGTTTATTACCCTACCAAAGTATTAGGGGGACCTATCACCCTGATCAAAGATAAAATGGACGGTTTTGATATCTTAACTGCAGAAACAGCTGCCTTAGATATTTTCAGCCGTTTAAAAGATATTGACATCGATAAATTAAGAAAAGATGCTGCTCAACATATTTCAAACTGGGCAGTTAAGGGAGCTCAATTAAGTAAACTACACCCTTCTTATCCTAATCTAGTTATTGAACTAGAAACCTTCCGGGGCTGTCCGCGTGAAAAACACTGTGCCTTCTGTAGTGAACGTTTAAAAAAGGTGCATTATAGTAGGACCCCCCAGCAAATTATAAAAGAAGTAAAAAGATTAGGAGAACTAGGTAACCATTACTACCGCTTAGGCTGTCAGACTGATATTTTATCCTATGCTGCTGATCAAAATGGTAAATTAAATCCGGCAGTAATGGAAGAAATTTATGCAGGGATAAGAAAAGCAGATCCAGATCTTAAAGTCCTACATTTAGATAATATAAATCCGGCCACTCTCATTAAACAGCCTAAAGCTGGACGCGAAATTATTGAAATTATTACTAAGTATAATACTCCTGGAGATACAGCAGCTTTCGGACTTGAGTCAGCTGATCCCCAGGTTTTAAAGAAAAATAATATAGAAGCTGATCCCGAAATTGCTTTTAAAGCAATTAAGCTGCTTAATGAAATCGGAGGCAGACGAGAAAATGGAGTACCTAAACTCTTACCTGGCATTAACTTTCTTCACGGGCTGATCGGAGAAAGAGCCGAAACATTTAAATATAATTATGACTTTCTTAAAAAAGTCTATGAAGCAGGCTTAATGTTAAGAAGAATTAATATTAGGCAGGTTGTGCAGATTGATAACTATCCGACTGAAAAGGTTGATAAAGGTAAGTTTAAAAAATATAAAAAGAAAATTAATGAAGAAATAAATAAACCAATGTTAAAAAGGGTCTTTCCAACTAATACTATTTTAAGAGATGTCAGAATTGAAAAGGTAGACGAAAAGATAAGTTACGGCCGTCAATTAGGCACCTATCCTATTTTAGTAGCTGTACCCGGTCAGTTAAGGTTAAATAAATTCTATAATGTTAAAGTTATTGATCATGGTTATCGTTCTATAACTGCCCTCCCATGGCCCGTTAAAATCAAGGAGTTATCGGCTGACCAACTTGCCTATATCCCCGG
>CAYSHP010000045.1:0-19071 GCA_964430875.1 uncultured Halanaerobiales bacterium | reverse complement strand
CACATTTCATATTTAATCATATCTGTTTTCCCCTCTATTTATCACCTACTAGTTAAATTAAAACAGCTTTAATTACCTTTTGATTACAACCCAAAATAAATTGTCTTTTTGAATTTGTAATATATAAGCTTGACTCTGCTATAAAGTAGTTTTAATACCACTAATCTTTAATTTTCAGCCTCTAACTAACGAATGGTCTCAAAATAGGGCAAGATCTTATTAAAATCAAAAGACTCAGGCAGTAAACTTATTCACTACCTAAGTCATTTTATCTTTTAATTTGATTTTATAGTAAATAAACTACTTTCTCTTTGGTAAAATTACTGAAAAAATAATCTTTTCGTTTTTACTCTCAACTTTAATATCTCCACCATTTGCTTGCACTAAGTTTTTAGTTATTGCTAACCCTATGCCCATTCCTTTTACTTTTTGGGACCTTGACTTATCTGCTTGATAAAACCTTTCAAATAGATAAGGTAGGTCTTCTTTTTTTATAGTAGGACCTTGATTAGATATTTCTATGATTTTGCTTTCCGTATCTTCTTTAATTTTTATTTCTATTGTAGAGTTTTTATAACAATATTTCACAGCATTTGAAATAATATTATTTAAAATTTGTTGTAGGGAACTTTTATCTGCATATATCTTATTATCAGTTGCAAAATAGATATTGAAATTAATTTCTTTCTTTTGAGCTGAAATATCAAAGCCTTTTATTATTTTCTCAAGGGTTTCTTCTAAATCAAAATATTCCTTATCTACATTTAATATCTTAGCCTCAGCATCATTTAATTCATTTAGCCTATTTACCAAATTTATTAATCTATTTAGCTCTTCTTCCATTTCTTTAGCAGTCTGACTATTCCAATCAATTACACCATCTTCAATTGCTTCCATATAATTTTTCATATTACTTAAGGGAGTTCTCAATTCATGAGCTAAATCAGAAGTAGATTCCTTTCTTATTTTTTCTAGATACTTTAATTTCTGAACCATTTGATTAAAAGAATTACCTAATTCAGCTACTTCGTCATTACCCTTAATAAAAATCTCATGGTCGAGATTACCATTAGCTACTTCTTTTACAACTTTATTCATTTTATTTAAAGAATCAGTTAAATACTTACTAAAAAAGTAAGTAGCGCTAATTACTAAGATAGCTGTTATTATGGCAGCTATATAGATTGCTCTGTTGATTTGAGTCATAAATATATCCTCTGTATTAGAAAAAATTTCTTCTAGTTTTGAACGCTGCCAGAGTAGTTTTCCAATCTTATTTCCAGAATTAGTTAGTTCTATTTGATCATAGTTTTGCGGACTAATGGGAGTAAAGTTATTCATCTGCCCCATCATTCTTCCCATATCGCTTCGATTCATTCTACCAAACATATTTTGCGTACTAAAAGCAATAATTTCTCCCTGATTATCTCTTAACACTACCCTAAAATCATTTAGACTAGCAAAATTTCCAATTATCTGCTGCGCTTCATTCCAGTTATTATACTCACTATAACTTTCTTCTAATAAAGATTTGAGGTTTTCCACTTTATTTCTTCTAATATTTCGAAGATAATTCTCAAAATAAAAATCAAAACGGTAATTAATAAATATAGAAGTTAAAATCAAACCTCCTAAAGATACCAATATAAATATGACAAATATTTTTAAACCCAGTTTACTCATCTTATTCACCCACAAACTTATAGCCGGCCCCATAAACAGTTTTAATAAACTTTTTATCTGTTATATTCAACTTTTTTCTAATATTTTTAATATGAGCATCGATAGTTCTATCAAAACCTTTAAATTCTAAACCTAATACTTGTTCTACCAACTGATCACGTGATAAAACCTGACCCGGATGACGAGCTAAATATGTTAAAATATCAAATTCAGTTGAAGTAAATACAATTATCTCATCTTTATATGTTACCTGCATTTTATTGGGAAATATTTTAAGATCACCATCTAAGTAACTCATATATTCTGCTTTAGGAGCTTCATAATCACTTCTCCTTAAAATTGCTCTTACTCTTGCCATTAACTCGCGGGGACTAAAAGGCTTTATAACATAATCATCTGCTCCTATATCTAAACCTTCAATTCTATCTTCTTCTTGACCTTTAGCTGTTAACATAATGATAGGAATATCTGAATTATGTCTTATTTTAGAACAAACCTCTTCTCCACTTAATTCTGGCAACATTAAATCCAAAATTATTAAATCCGGATTTTCATTATTGTATTTCTCTAAAGCTTCCTTACCATCTTCAGCTGTAATTGTCTCATAACCTTCTTTTTCTAAATAACCCTTTATAACTTTTCTTATTTTATATTCATCATCAACAACTAATATTTTCCCAGCCATTTTTTCACCTCAAATCAAACAATCTATTTTTAAAGTTTATATTATTACTATTTTTGTCCTTTATATTTTAAATCTATTCTATCATATCTTTGAATTTATTGAAAAAATAAACATTAAACTTTAACCAAATCTCTTATCTTATATTTTAATATCTAATTATGAAGACAATATGAAATTTCGTCTATTTATCTTTTTTATATTGCATTTTAGTTTAATGATTGTTAAAATAAATTTAAGATAGATATTTATTTGAGGTGATTTAATGAAAGGAAGAGTATTTGAATTAAAAAACGAAAAGAAAATTATAGATTTTTCAAAAGCAGTTGCATCTAAGTCAAGAATGAAAATTCTGGAAGTACTGCAAAACGAAGATATGAATTTAAATCAAATTTCAGAAGTACTTGATATGCCGGCTCCTTCTGTGACCGTTAATATAAAAAAATTAGAAAAGGCCGGTTTAATTGAAACTGAATATAAACCTGGTAATCATGGCTCGCAAAAAATTTGTCGTTTAAATTATGATAAAGTATTAATCATGCTGCCTGGATCGCGAGAATTGAAGGATAAAAATTTAATAGAAACTTCTATGCCAATTGGAAATTATAAAGACTTTGAGGTGGAACCGACCTGTGGCTTAGCATCTGAAAAAGGTGTTATTGGTATTTTAGATGATGAAAAGTCTTTTTTAAATCCTGATCATACTAATGCCCAAATATTATGGTTTGGAAATGGTTATGTGAAATATGTTTTTCCTAACAAATTACCAAATGATACGATAGCAAGTAAAATGGAATTAAGTTTGGAAATTTGTTCAGAAACATCTGATTATAATGAAGATTGGCCTTCTGATATTACGATTTGGATCAATAATATTGAGGTAGGAACCTGGACTTCACCGGGAGATTTTGGTGAACAAAGAGGACTTTTAAATCCTGATTGGTGGTATTTTGGACAAACTCAACATGGTTTATTAAAAGTATGGAAAATTGATGAAACTGGTTCATATATTGATGGAATGAAAATATCTGATGTTACTATTTCAGACCTATCAATCTCAGAAAATGAATCTATTGAATTAAGAATCGGTATTAAAGAAGATGCTCGTAATGTGGGAGGAATAAATCTATTTGGTCGAAAATTTGGAAATTATAAACAAGATATCGTTTTGAGATATAGATACAAATATAAGAATTAAAAATCTCATTTAAATTAATTAAAGCTGCCTATATATTAATATAAGCAGCTCTTTTTATTATCTTAATATTTTTTGTATGCTTTCTAATGGCACTTTTAATTCTCTGTTTTCATACATAAGACCATTCTTTTCCTGCTCTACATCAGTTAATTGAGTATAACAGTAGCCCTGTAAATATTCAATATCTTCAATAACTGATATAGTTTCTTTAAATCTATCTAATAATTCTTCTTTAGTTTCGAGTTCTTTACCATAACCCCAGCCGTTTTCTTCCTTTAAGGCTATCCCTCCGAACTCACTCATTAAAATCGGTTGGTTTTGATAAGTATAACCCTCCGCAAAAACATATTTTTGTTTGTTAAAAAGAATTTCATTATTGATTATAGGTTCTTTTTCTTTATATCTATCTTTAATTTTTAGGGGATCTTCCTCATAATCATGTAAAGTAATTATATCAGAAATAGTATGTTCCCAACCATCATTTGTTATGATAGGCCTAGTGTTATCAACTGTATTTGTTAATTTATAAATACCCTCAGTAAAATTTTGCTGTTTTTTTGCTGTTTTTACTTCATCAATTCCCCAGGACTCATTAAAAGGCACCCAGGCTATAATAGAGGCATAATTGTATAATTGTAATACTATCTCTTCCCATTCTTTAACAAAATTATTTACAGCCAAATCATTAAAATCATATGTAGAACCAATCTCAGCCCATACTACTAAGCCTAATTTATCCGCCCAATAATAAAAGCGTTTATCTTCAATTTTTTGATGTTTCCTTACTCCATTAAATCCCATTTCCTTAGTTATTTTTAAATCTTTCTTAATCGCTTCATCAGAGGGAGGAGTAGCTATTGAATCGGGCCAGTATCCTTGGTCTAAGATTAACTTTTGATAGAAAGGTTTATTATTTAATAATATTTTCCCATCTTTTATTGATATTTTTCTCATCCCGAAATAAGAATCTACTCTATCTACAATTTCATTATTACTATCTATTATTTTAAAAGTTATATCATATAAATTAGGGTTATTTGGCTCCCATAATTTCATCTCTGAATTTGTTTTTTTAAATTGAAATACTTTTTTATGGTTGTTATTTTCTATTGTGAAACTAAATTTTTTTACCAATTCTTCTTTGTATTTTATTTCGGTTTTAATTGTATATTCTTTTTTAATTTGACTATTTGAAAAATAATAAACTAATTCAATACTTTCTTGGTCTATATCAGGAGTCATTTTTACATTTTTTAAAAATATATCTTTATTTACAAACTCTAACCAGACAGTTTGCCAGATACCTGTAGTTCTAGAATACCAACACTCAAAGTTGTCTTCTTGCCAACTTTGTTTTCCTCTGGGTTGGTTTTTACTCATTGAATCTTTTACTTTTACTACAATATTATTTTCCTTGTTATATTCAATAGAGTTTGTTATATCAAAATTAAAGGAAGTATATCCTCCTTGATGTTTACCTATATATCTGCCATTTATCCAGACCTTTGTAATATAATCTGCTGCCGCAAAATTTAGTAAAATTTTTTTCCCTCTTTGCTTTTTAGGAATTGCAAATTTCCTTTGATACCAAATGTATTTATGGGAGGTTTTATCATTAATCCCACTTTTTTTACTTTCATAGGTAAAGGGAACCCTAATTTTTTTATCTAAATTTTCTTTATTAAACCAGTTGTTTTTTTCACCTATATTATTATCATCAAAATCAAAGTCCCATTTACCATTTAAATTTAACCACGCTTCTCTTTTGAATTGAGGTCTGGGATATTCAGGTCTTGCTATATTGTTTGTCATATCTAAATTCCCTCCTTAAAAACATTAACCCTTTATACCGGTCATTTTTATTCCCTTTATAATCTGTTTCTGGAATAATAGGAATGCAACTATTGCAGGTGTAGACGCTATCATGTTTACTGTCATTGGTATTGAATAATCAGGAGTATAAGCATCGGTAAATGTTGGTACCCCTACTGGAAGTGTAAACATTTCTTTAGTCATTATTGCAATAAAAGGCCATAAAAAACTATTCCAGGCCTGGATAAAGGTAAATATACCAATAGAAGCAATAGCCGCTTTGGATAAAGGCATAAATATTGAAAAATATATCCTAAATAGCCCACAGCCATCAATGCGGGCACTATCAATTAAATCTCTTGGAATCGCATCAAAAAACTCTTTTAAGATAATTATTCCTAATGGTATTGCAACCCTAGGAAAAATTAGTCCAGGATAGGTGTTTAATAAACCTAATTTATTAACTATATCAAAAAGTGCTACTACATTTGCCTCAGTTGGTACCATGAGTCCAACTGTAAATAGTACAAAAACTACATTTTTATATTTAAAATCGATTACTGATAATGCAAAAGCTGCTAACGAGTCAAATATGATTACTAAAAATGTTACACTTGTGGCTACCACTAAACTGTTAAACATCCACCTAATTACTGGTGCCCTATCAATAACATCAAAGTAGTTAACTATTGAATAAGGTGGTAAAAACCATTCTATAATGCTAGCTACATGAAAACCCGAGGGTTTTAATGAAGCAAAAAGCATCCATATAATAGGGAAAATAAATAAAACAGCCAATAAATATGAAAAAGAATATTTGATTACTTTCCGGGTTGGAGAATTATTATTTTCCATATTACCCTTCCTTTCTTCGACGGAAATATATTTGGAATACAGACACAGCTACTAAAACAATAAAAAATGTGAAGGCCATGGAAGCACCATATCCCAAGCTATTTTCTTTAAAACTTGTTTCATATATATACTGAACTATTGGTCTTGTAGCTGTTCCGGGTCCACCACCTGTGATTAACCAAACTTGTGCAAATATTTTAAATGAAAATATTATCTGTAACAAAGTTATGACCCAAGTAATTGGTTTTAAAAGTGGAAGAGTAATATGCCATAGTTCTTGAAATTTGGTTGCTCCATCTACTTTGGCTGCTTCATAAAATGACTCTGGAATATCTTGTAATGCAGCTAAATATAATATCATATTAAATCCAACCGTCCACCATAATGTGGCAAAAACTATAACAAACCAGGCTAAAGCATCCTGCCCTAGCCAATAAATCGTTTGATCTACACCAAAGTTTTGTAACACACTATTTAATAATCCGCTATGTGGTTGAAATAAATATACCATTATAGAAGATACTACTGCTACTGATAATACATAAGGTAAGAAAAAAGATATCTTTAAAAATAATTGCCCTTTTATTTTTTGATTACAAATAAGTGCAAAAACTAATCCGGTAATAACAATTGCAGGTGTTGATAAAACAACAAATAGCAGGGTATTACCTAAAGACTCCCAAAAAGCAGGATCTTTTATCATATATAGATAATTATCTAAACCTACAAAATCCATTTTTCTAACCATTGTCCAGCGATGTAAACTAATCCATAGCCCCCGAAAGATAGGAAATATTAAAAAAATTAAATACACTATTGTAAAAGGCAATATAAAGGGTAGGGCTTTTAAAAAATTATACTTTTTTACAAGTTTCCTATAGGTATCCAAAAATATACCTCCTTTGTAAAGCTAGTATTAAAAAAAGGGGGTGGGTATATAAAATTATATACCCACTTTTTTTATCTTTACCCACTTTCTTTTTATCTACTTATTAACCTATCTATATCTTTAATCGCCATATCTACAGCTTCTTCAGGAGTGATTTCATCTTTCCAGACTTTACTTAGAGCTGTTGTCATTTTTGATCTAATACCCCAGGTATGTGAGCCTGCTTTATCAAATGTTACATAGTCCGCTGCTTTTACATAATCCATTCTATAAGGCATATTTTTAAACTGTTCATCTTCTTTTACTGTATTTTTACTGGGAATATGTCCAGCTTTAGCCCATAGGGCACCATTGTCAGTTATCCATTTAGCAAATGTTAAGGCTGCTTTTTGAGTTTCTAGATCTTGATTAGGAGAATAAGGTAACATTAAAGTATGTGAATCTGCCCAGGAAGCACGTTGGTCTAACATAGTAGGCATGGGAATAACTCCAAAATTTAAGCCTTCGGTGCTTTCTAGTGTACCTGTAATCCAGACCCCTGTTAATAATGTAGCTGCCTTTTCATTCCTAAATAAGTTCACATTTTCCATATATTCAGAATGCAATGGAGCATAACCCTTATCATAGATTTCTTTCATATAATTAATTGCTTTTACTGCTTTATCTTTTTCTAAGGTGATTTCACCATCAGTTAAGAAAGGTTTTCCACCTAATTGATTATATAGACTCCACCAAAATCTATAATGACCTTCTGCAGTTAATTTAGTCCAGTTAGTCATTGAATATTCAGCAGATGATTCTTCTTTTAAAGTTTTTAAAAAGCTCATATAATCATTGGTCTTTGGTTCCCCTTTTTCATCTAAAAGACCAGCTTCAGATAACATATCTTTATTATAATAAAGGACTAAGGGGTGAGTATCTAATGGTACTGCATAATGTTTGCCATCCTTTTCTGTACCCTGTAATATATTTTGATTAAATTCACTCCAATTAATACCGACCTCTTTTGCAGCACTATCTACAGGTACTGCTAAACCCTCATTTATCATTTCAGGTAATCTTGTTACATGAGAAATTGCAATATCGGGTCCATTACCACTAGCTGTAGCTGTTTTTAGCTTAGTATAATATTCAGCCCACTCTAACCTTGTGGAATCAACTTCTATGTTATCGTGTGTTTCATTAAATTCCTTCACTATTTCGTCCATGAATTCAGCATCTCCACCACCAAATAGATTCCAGTACTCTACTGTAACGGTTTCTGCCATCACATTAAAAGAAAGTAAAAGAACTAAAGACACAACCATAAATAACGTCAATTTTTTCATTTTAAAAAATTCCTCCCCTTTTTTAATATTGACATTAATCAAAAATTTAAGAATATTTTAGTTCTGTAAATTTACACCTCCACTTCATTAATTTAACTATTATTAATTTAATTTAATGTTTATTAAACTAAAGCCAATAAAAAAAGCAAATTTACCACTTATTTATTTTATACAAGACGAAAACTAAATATCCTTCTTTTAATTTTAAAAAAATTCAAATTATTTAGATTACAAGGTTTAATGCACGGTTTTTTAGGTTTTGATCTTGTATAAACCCAAAAATTTTCAGATAACCCCTTTTGCATGTTGAAATAACTCTTTTGATGTCTTGAAATTAAACATCTTCCTGGGATAAGTATTAATAAATTCTTGTATGTACTTAACAAAGCTTCTCGTTATCCCCTTAAATGATTCACCTTTGGGAAGAAATCTTCTAATAAACCGGTTCGCATTCTCATTACTACCGCGCTGCCAACTACAGTAGGCATCACAATAATAAACTTCAGTCCTCTTTATACTGCTTTTTGTAAAGGATTCTTCTATACGTTCGTAATCATAAAATTCTCTGCCATTATCGGTTGTGATACTCTTAAAAGTTTCTCTGAACTTGACCACACCCATACGCCTTTCTATCCTGTCTAAGCCTTCTATTACCGAATCCTGGGTCTTATCTGGTATCTTTTCTATGATCTCTACTCTGGTTTTTCTTTCTGTTAATACCAGTAAATAGGGATCATTACATCCTTTTTTACCTTCAACTAAGTCCATCTCGAAGTGGCCTATCTCAGATCTGTTATCTGCAGCTTCCGGACGGTCTCTAATAGTTCTGCCTTCTTTATGTTGTTTTGTTTGAGCACTTTCCTTCTTTTCGTCCTTACTATCATTGCAGTAATTGCCATATACTAAATCTTCCCTGTCAATCATCAATACTCCCATATCTATATAATTATATATTGTCTTATAGGATAAGCACATATCAAACCGATCATCATCTTTAATTAACTCCGCTATTACTTCCGGAGAATACTTTTCACTTACTTTCTTTTCAATAAACTGGGCTATTTCATGGTTTTTATCTATCTTTAAATTAGGTCCTTTAGCTGTGGCATTATTATCATGAACCTGTTGGGCTATCTCATAATCATAAACTTCTTTATAGCTGTCTTGTGTACGTTTAAGAGTAATTTTACCTTTGTCTATTTCTCGACTTATTGTAGTTCTATGATTGTTTAATTCTTCTCCGATTTCTGTATAATTCTTATTTTGATAGTTATAAAGATGGGCAATTAACTTTCTATCATCAAATGTTATATGTTTTCCTTTGCCTTTATCTGTGTTATAATTACTTTGACACATGTCGGTGCCTCCTTGTTTTGTTTGTTGAGTTACTCACATTATAAAGGAGGTTACCGGTGTGTGTCACATTTTTATTTTCCTTACGTGCATTTAATTATACAATTCAGCTATTTCTTTAATTTAAAAGATATAATATAATGTTTTTTTATATTGGACACATTATAACATAATTATGTCGTATTTACATTGATTAATTATAATAAACTTATTCTGAACTAAATTACATACAAAAAAAGTACTGGAGCCCAAGCAAGAACCCCAGTCTTTAGATATAGACCAAATATTATATTTAATTGCTATTACATTTTTACTATTTCATTACCAATACTGATGTGTTAGCATGACGCACAACTTTATCACTAATACTACCTAACAAATAGCGTCTAACTCCTCCATGCCCTTTATCTGAAAGAACTATCATATCAAAATCATTATTTTCAGCATAATCACAAATAACATCAGCTGGCCTACCAAATTTAATAATTTCTGTTACTTCTAATCCTAATTCTTCATAATATTCAGCTGCTTTGTTTACAATTTTTTGACCTTCTTCTTTAGCAGCCTCTTTTCTTTCTTCTCTTAATTTCTGCATTTTTTCTGTAGACATAGCGGAAGTAGTACCATGGGGTACATCATAGACTGTTCCCTTTACTTCTTGCAAAACAGATATAACTGTTATCTCAGCATCTTTTTCTTTAAACAGATCAGAAGCTTTTTGAGCAGCTTTTAAAGATCTCTTTGAGCCATCAACAGCAATTAAAATTTTATTCATTTTTATCACCCCATATTATTATAATTAAAGAATTAATTTATAATTCCCCCCGTTTATATATTTTTAATTTGTGATATCTTTAATAAGATTTTTTAAAATGATATAATTAAAATTGGATATTTATCAACTAACAAGATTATATAAAATTTGAGCTCTGGAGGAAATTAAATGAATATTAACCGTGAATTTAAAGCCAGTTTTGCAAAACTTAAATTAAGCTTGAAGCGTTTTCCCTATCCCCTAATATTCTCTACATTGACTACCCTTATCTTAATATTTATTATAAATATAGAAGATAAACTTAATCTAACCACAGCAGAGACCTTTGTAAAATATGCGATGGCTTTAGCTTTAGGATTTCCGCTCTTTTTAATTATAAAAGTTTATTTTGAAAAAATAAAACCAGTCAGTAAAATTAATAAAATAATAATAAGATTTGTTGCTTTCTTTTCATTGATTATCTATTACATTTTTTTATTAAATAAAATGAATATGGTGACTATCTCTAGATACATTGCGGTCAGTTTATCATTATATCTTCTTTTTTTAGTAATTCCATATTTTTATAATAGAAAAAACTTCGAATTATATGTAGTAAAAATATTTTCTCGATTAATTGTGACAGGTGTCTATTCTTTAATACTTTTTGCTGGTATATCTGTTATTTTATTTACCTTAAACGAGCTTTTAAATATACCTATAACAGAAACTTTTTATCCCAGCACAGCCCTTTTGATTGTTGGTATTTTTGCCCCTGTGTTTTTATTGGCAAAAATTCCTAAACAAAATGAAATTTTAGATATAAAAGAGTATCCCATTATATTCAAAATATTACTTACTTATATTATAATGCCCTTAATTACTATTTATACTACCATCTTATATATCTACTTTATAAAGATAATAATCACTCAACAACTGCCCCAGGGATTAGTGGCTCATCTTGTAATCTGGTATGCTTCTCTGAGTGTTATTATTATATTTTTTATATCACCTTATAAGGATAAAAATCAATGGATAAAGACATTTAGAAAATGGCTGCCTATTGCACTTATCCCTCTTTTATCCATGATGTTTTTGGCAATGTATATCAGAATTGATGCTTATGGCTTTACTGAAAACAGATACTTCGTTTTAGTGCTCGGACTCTGGATTCTTGGTATAGCCCTTTATTATATTTTCTCTAAAAAGAAAAATAATTTATTGTTACCCTTAAGCTTATCTATTATATTGATTTTATCAGTGTTTGGACCCTGGAGTAGTTATTCGGTTTCTATATATAGTCAAAATCAAAGATTTGAGAACATCTTAAAAGAGTATAACATGGTAAAAAATGAAAGTATCATAAAAAATAAAACTATAATCAATGAAAATGATCAAGAACAAATTCAGGCAATCTTTAGATACTTTAAAAATAATCACAGCCTAAATGACTTAAAATATCTACCTGATGATTTTAAAACTGAAGATACGCAAGAATTTTTTGGTTTTAAATATAATTCAAAGTATAGTCCTCAAAATGCTAATTATTTCAATTATTATTTAGATAGAAATCAAAAAACAGTTAATATTAAACAATATGATTATATGGTTAAATTTCCAAATAAAAATAATGAAGCATTTATCTCAGAAGATAATTTAACCATTAATTTTGTTGATAACAATAAAGAGATTATCATAATTAGGAATAATAAGGAAATCTATCGTCAATCCTTAATCCCTATATTAAGTCAACTACACCAAAAAAATAAAAATACTGAAAAAGAAAATCTTAATCTTAATGATTTTTCATATACTAAAGAAATTAATAACTATAAAATCAAAATGATCTTCACTACATTATCTGGCAGAGAAAATACTCAAAAGTCAAGTGAAATAAATATTATAAAATTAGATTTCTATTTGTTAATAGGTGAATTTTAATAGTTATGATAACTTTAATCTTAAAAAGCCCCTCTAAAAAGAGGGGCTAATAAATATAAGAATACTTCTCTTTCAAATACAATATAAATTTGACTCGCTTAAATATTTTTAACTAAAAAATCTTTATTTAAACAATCTAACTCTCCATATTCAGGTAGTCCATCTTTATAAGAAATGTCTACCTTGCCCTGAATTAAGGGCAATACATAATCTCTAAATCCTTTTTTTATTTGATTTTCATTTTTATTTATCCATTTTTTAGGCAGGGATTTTACTTTGTTTGCTATTTTTTCCACCGGTACTTCTATATATTCAATTTTATAAGGATCATTGGAAACCCTTTTAAAACCAACCATTAAACCGGTCTTGCCTGCAAGAGCTGCTTTAGTAGCTTTTTTACCTAAAGTATAGGCCTCTTCTGCATCGACCTCTGATACACAATGTGCAGCTGCTCTCTGCATTACATCAAGTCTTATTGCTTTTACTCTGTCACATAAATTACCTTTAATAAAAGGTGCCAGAACAGGGGCTGCCCCTCCCATTTTTTTGTGCCCAAAATGATCATGGGTCGTACTTTTATCTGCAGATATATAATTACCGTGTTCATCTTTTATACCTTCTGATACAACAACTACTACTGATTTTTGTTCGTTCATTTTCTTTTCAACATCTTTAATAAATTGATTAACACTAAAATCTACTTCCGATACATAAATATAATCTGGCGCTTTTAATTTATCATTAGAAGCAAGCATACTAGCAGCAGCCAACCAACCACTCGCTCTACCCATCACTTCTACGATGTGCACATTCTTTATATCATAAACTCTACTATCTCGAGCAATTTCCATTACAGATGTGGCAATATACTTAGATGCACTTCCATAGCCCGGACAATGGTCTATTTCTACTAAGTCATTATCGACCGTCTTAGGTATCCCCATTATATTAATTTCAATACCATTTTCCTCAGCATATTTGTTAAGTTTATCAACTGTATCCATGGAATCATTACCACCGATATAAAAGAAATAGCTAATATCTAACTTATCTATCAAATTAAATAAATTTACATAATCTTCCTCGTTTTCATTATAATCAACAATCTTATAGCGTGAAGTACCTAATACAGAGGATGGAGTATATCTTAATAACTTTAATTCTTTACTACTTTTGTTAGTTAAATCTAATATATTACCATCTAATGCACCTTGTATACCATATCTCATTCCAAATATTTTATCTATCTTCTTTGATTTCTTGGCTGCTTCTATTACCCCTTTCAAACTAGCATTTATAACTGCTGTCGGTCCACCCGATTGGCCAATCAAACAATTTTTTGCCATTACTTTTTTCCCTCCTATTGAGAATTTTGATAATTATGAACCAAAGTGGTTGGGCTAAAATGATTTGGGGTAATAAGGTTGTTTTTTAAATAATCAAGGGATAAATAATATAATTCAAATAACTATATTATTTTTAAAACTTTGTTCACAATTATCTTATAGCCAAAATGTTTTAATAATAATTTATATATTATTATAATTATTCATAAAGTCAAATGTTCCTTTTTAATAAGAACTGTAAATTTTAATATTAATATTCTTTTTGTCATAAGAATATAAAGACATTTAACTATATAATAAAAGCCCCTGTACATTAGATGACAGGAGGGAACTACATATTCTTATTTTTTTAAAAAAATTAAATAGTCCATTGATTATGAATTATACCAGTTAACATCCATTGCCTTTTATACTTTTCAAATACCAATCTCAAACTTCGCCAATCCATTCCAGAATATTTCTTATCATCTCCTGGTAAATAATATTCTACTATAATAGGATTATTATAAACATCAAATTGATTTTCTATCATATTGCCTTCAGTTAATACTTCATTATAGCCAACTTTTTTAGTTTTAATAAAATCCTTAGAATAGATGAACTCCTCATAATATTCACGCGGAGTTAGTCTTATTTCTTTGCCAGAACCATCATAATAACCCCAGAGATATTTATTATTATCTTGCAAGAAATCTTTAACTTTTTCTTTGCTAAAAATAACATCTTCTTTTATTGATACATTTGTATACGGAGTAAATCTGACTCCTTTATTAGGATGTATATATTCAGCAAGGTTTTCGAAATTCTTAGCTGCAACTGCTTCCATCACTTTTTCAGACCTTGATCGAATAATTTCTTCAACTTTTCGGGATGAAATAGTTTTTCCTTTTATAAATTCTGGCTGTTTAATAGCCCGCTTTGTATTTATCATAAGTACAGCCAATTCTCCGTAATTAACTTTCTTTTTAGGCGCAAAAATACCAGAATCTCTACCCTTAGCAATATCTTGTCTATAAGCTGAAATAATAGCTTTTCTATATTTTCCTTTTATTTTAGCTCTATCAGAATATATAAACATATTAGGAACTATTAAATTTTCTAGATCTTTTCCAGTTTTATCTGCCCATAATTTCATTAATTCATGTATAACAGCTTCTCTAGTATTATTATCTAAAGAGCTATCATAATCTTTATCTATAAGTTCTTTTATAAGATATTGAAAATGATCAGTTTTTATTGGCTTATCATATTCTATACTTTCAAAAACTTCCTCTACTTTATAATTTTCTATTAGATAATTTACTTGAGGTTGAGCCCAGTGATTATCCTCAGCTATAGTAGCAGTTGATATTATGATGAATAACAAAGTCATGACTAGAAAAGATAATAAAGAGTACTTCTTTTGCATAGTTATCACTTCTTTCTATCATGATTATTAAAAATACAATTCGTTTTTATATTAGCATATTTGATAACCAGATTTCAATTCCACTATTTTATTCTTTTAAGAATGTTCATTTCAAATAATAAACTAAAAAATCCTCAGCTAAAAAATTTAACTGAGGATAGTTTGAAAATATTTGAAATCATTTTTAAAATAAATCATTCTTATAAAAAATATTTTTATGAGTCTATAATATATTTTTTATCAATAATAACTAATAAAATCAGACCTAACACAGTTGCAAAACCGGCTATTAGAAATGCGAAATTAAAAGAACCTGTTACATCTAAAAGCCAGGAACCTATCAAACTAGTAATTGCACCTAACCCAAAAGCACTAAATACTAATCCATAATTCATCCCAAGGTGTTTAGTACCAGAGATAGAAGCTACTAACACAGGGAAAAGTGCAAATGTACTCGCATAACCTAAACCCAATAAAAGGGAACATATAAATAAACGGATAGGTGTAGTAGCTACCCAGGGGAAAATAATAAAAACAGTAGCCTGGATAATATAAACACCGATCATAACCCTTATTGTTCCCCAACGATCTGCTAACCACCCTACAAAAGGACGTCCTAAACCATTAGCCAAAGAATAAAAAGAAACAGCTAAAGCAGCAAAAGTAGGTACTAATTGCAGTTCTACCTCACCATAGGCTGTTAATAATCCAATAGCGGTTAAACCGCCTCCAATTACTGCCGCAAGAGCTAACCAAAGCATATAAAATCTTGGTGTTTTGACAAATTCCTTTGGCTTTACATCTTCAATCTCCTTAACAGTTGATTCACTTTTTGAATTATGGTCTGGATTTGAAGGTGGTTCCCATTCCGCTGGAGGATTCCTGATCAGTCTTGCACCAATAAATGCTACGAAAGCAACAAAGATCCCAATTGCTCTCAAAGTCCCATCTACTCCCATCATATCTATCATACTTTTTTTAAGGGGAGCAAAGACTACCGCAGCTAGTCCAAAACCCATAACCGCAATCGAAACAGCAAAACCAGGTCGATCTGCAAACCATTTACGGGCAGTAGGAGCTATAGTTGAATAGGTCAATCCACAAGCTATGCCTACTCCACCCCCATATGTTAAGGTAAGCCAGGCTGGCGAAGTAAAATATCCCATAAAAGATGCTAAACTGTAGCCTACTAAAAATAAAATAGACCCTGTTAAAGCAACTTTTCGGGGTCCAAATCTATCCTGTAACCAACCTGCTGGTATCATTGAAACCGAAAAAACAATTATCATAACCGTAAATGGTAAATTAGCTTGAGCAGTGGTCCAACCCCAATTTTCAACTAGAGGAAGTACAAATGAACCCCAGGCATAACTCATTCCACCCATAAGTGATAAAAGAAATCCGCCAAATAATACAATCCATCTTCTGCGTTTAAGTTTTTCTGTGATTTTCTGCTTTTTTCTATTCATCTTATCTCTCCCTCGGTTTTGACATCTAAAAAGGCCACACTAAATATAAACATATCAACCTCAATATTATTTTAAAATACTAATGGCAGAAAAAATATAACATATATAAATAATTATACAAAGGCTGTCTGTTATCCTGCTCTAATTTAAAACTAATTCAACATTTTTTATAAAATATTTTCAATATAATAATGATAAATATATTCTTCATTTATAATATTAATTTAAAATCAATTAAAAATATAACTCCAGTCCTAAGAATTAGTCTGAAGATTGGAATTTTTTTCCACTATTAACTTAAATATTCTTTCTTAGAAAATTAAAAATTTGTTTAGCTGAAGGGGGACACCCTTTCAGATTGATATCAGCCCTAAGACAGCAGTTACCAATTCCAATTCCTTTCACTTTTTGATCTTGATAACCCTGGCCTATTTTTATAGGCTCATCTATTTGTTCTAATTTACCCTGTTTGTCTATTCTCTTCAATGCATGAAGTAAACTACCATAACAAGCTGAACAGACTTCTTTGGCTATAATCTTATTCATTAACTTTTTTAATTTTTGGGTTGAATAATTAATTTCTTCTGATTGGTTTTGTTTTAGTTCTATTATGTCTGCTTTCTTTAGATCTTTTTCTCCTACTCCTATTTGCTTAGCAATTTTTATATAATCTATCTCATCAGGAGTATAACCCAATAATTCGGCTGCATAACTATCAATTAAGACAGGATCTTTAGCAGCCATAATTCTATTCATCTTTACAGGATTACCGCCTTCTTCAAAATCTAAATCACCATATATACCATCTACAATGATTAGGTCCTGTTTTAGTAGTTTATTTAAATAGGCAATTGGTTTATATAAACCTTGTCTGTGAAATTTTCTTTTTTCATTATTGGAGATACAACCCTTTAAATTTTTAAGAGCACAAGTGATCTTAGTCTGACAGTGACCTTTTAAAACAGGTAGATTAATAATATAATCTGCGTTTAAGGCGGTTTCAGCAATTTCGATTTCTAAATCTTTATATTTTTTGATTATATAATTATCTTTTTGTAAGTTATATAAAGATATATCATACTTTTGAGACAGCTTTTTATATCCACAATATTGAAATGCCTGCTCCGTATCTGCACCTACCCATGAACCTTCCATTATCATTATGTTTTTAAAGTTTTTATCTTTTAGATATTCAATAATTCCACTAACTATTTCAGGATCAGTTGTAGCTCCTTTTTGAGATTTAGTAGTATTAATTAAATTAGGTTTAAGAGCAATTAGATCATCTTGCTTCAAATTGGCTTCAACTTTAATTTCAGCCAAAATTTCTTTAACCATATCTTTACCCTTTTCTCCATAATTAACAAAAATCTGATTGGCTTTCATAAAAATCCTCCGTTAGATATTATTTTGAAAATAGGCTTTTCCGATTCAAATTCACTTCAGAGTATCTAAGATTAATTAATAGTTCTTCTAAAGCAGCAAATAATGCTAAAAGCAAGCTAATCCAAACTGTCATGCTATTTTTAGTATATATAATTATTATTGGCAGGAAATAGATTATAAAACCAGATATTTTATTAGATATTGTATGAACAAATACAAACTTCCTATATTTTATTTTTGTATAGATTAAATTAGCTATGCGAATAAAAACTATTCCCAATAAAACAAACTTAAAGTTGTCAGAAATAATTGCTGGAAATAATTTGTAAAAAACAAAAACTAATATAGAATAGAATAAAAGATCTGCATAGGAATCTAATTTGGCACCTAAATTACTTTCTAATTTAAATTTGCGGGCTATAATACCGTCAAGTATATCGGATAAACCGATTAAAAAATAAAAAAATATAAATAAAAGAGTATGTTTTATTAATATTATTAATAAAACAGAACTTATTATTCTAAATACAGATAACATATTAGGTAGGTTTTTTTCAATTTCATTCTCCTCGCATAATTATATTGTTAGTTATTTTTATTCTCTACTTAAAATAATAACATAATAAACTATATTTAAAAAATATATATGGTTCTTAATAATAAGGAAGTCATATTGTTTTTTGGTTCTTCTCCAAGCTAGTGGGTCATAAACCCGGAAAAGCCTGATGAATCTTCAACTTAAAGTAATTTATATCATGATAACCATAGGCTCGTCTCTTGACCTCTTTAATTTTGTTATTAGTACCTTCTAGTTTAGATGTGTGAATTGGACAATCACCATAAGTAATAATTCCATATTTGTGTCTTTGTACGGCACCTACAAAATTGCTTACTGGTTTAAGACCTGATTCTAATGCTAATAAGCACTAATTATCTAGGGCTTCGGCCATATCTCTGGAATTCT
>CAYSHP010000044.1:0-19298 GCA_964430875.1 uncultured Halanaerobiales bacterium | reverse complement strand
TAATAGCAATTACTTCTATTAAAAAAAGAATTGATTAATAATGAAATTTATTAGGAATATATTATTAAAAAGATAGGTATATTTATATAGAATAAATTTTAAATTTAACATAAATATTATTTATAGTTATCAATATTTATTATACTATAGTTAGAGAAGATTTTGTTAGCGATGTTCTTATTGAAGGGCTATTGATTTATGGAAAAGATAATAAAAGCAGGGAATTATTTAATTTTGATACCCATATTCATGATAGATAATAAAAGTAGTTTTACTAGAAATAAAGCATTTCAGATTATTATGAACAAAATTAGTAAATTTCCTTTTAAAATTGATTAGCAAATTATTATTGATAAGCTTAATGATTTAAGTTTAGAAAAGTCGTTTAATATTTTAAAAGAAGAATTATGATTATTTAATGTAATAAGATTAGCTGCAGAGGTTAAAACTACTTATTTTACTTTTTATGAAAAGGAAAAAAAGAAGAATAGATTCAATAATATATTGTAAAGTTGTTGAAATAAAATAAGTATATGTAATTAAATTAAAACCAGATGACACTTATTTTTCTGATCATTATTATATTTATTTAGATCTAAAAATATAAAAAAGTTAAAGTAACATTTTGATAATTATAAAATATAATGTCCCCAAAGTTAACTTTGGGGACATTAAATAAATTAATATTCACCTAAATTCGCTGAATTGCTATATCCTTTTGACTCCCAATAACCTAAATATTCAGAGTCACTTGAAAGTTTAATTCGGTTAATCCATCTAATCCATTTATAGCCATATTTTTGTTCTGCTATTAACTGAAAAGGGAATCCTTGCCTTGGTGGTAATTGAACATCATTAACTTTATCAGCAATCATTATATTATTTTCTATAATAAAGGATAAAGGTAAAGAAGTTGTATAACCATCGGGAGAATAAAAGATAACTGTATTTGCTTTATCTTTAACATTTACTTCCTCAAAAATTTCTTTAAGTGGTATACCTTCCCATAAGGCTTTAACTGACCAACCTGTCACACAGTTTAGGGTTATTACCTTTTTAATATGTTCTTTTTTCAGTAATGTTGAGTATTTATATTTTTTACTATTTTCCACTAAACCATCTACAACTAAGCGGTACTCTTCAATTTCAACGTCTTGAATACCTTTAATAGAGTTTTCTCTGAAGTCTTCAATAGAACCTAATTTTTCACCTTCATATTCATTTATTTCAACTTCTTGTATATCCTCTTGGGCCATTAAATCTATTTGAAATGCAAAAATCAATAATAAAGTTATTAGTAGTATAATTAATTTTGATTTCATAAAAATTCCTCCTTTCCAGCTAATCGTTATAATATTTTCAGAAATAATAAGAAGAATAGATTATAAATATTAGTATATATACTATTTTAATATGTTTTTATAAAAATATCAATAAATAGTAACTATTACTGAATAAATAAAATTATTTTGACAAATACTAAAATTATGTATATAATATGAGCAAAACCGGATATACTCATTTGAAAGAGAGGTATATAAATGAAATTAATAGAGATTATAAAGGCCTTATCACATGAGAATCGTTTAAGAATATTGAATTTAATAAAAGACCAAGAGCTATGCGTTTGTGAGATAGAATATGTATTAGAAATTAATCAATCAAATGCTTCCAGACATTTAACTAAATTAAAACAAACAAATCTTATCGACAGAAAGAAAAGGGCACAATGGAATTATTATAGTATTAATAATAATTTATTAAAAGAATATTCTTTTTTAAAAGTATTAATAGAAGAAGAATTAGATAGTGTAGAAATTTTAAATAAGGATAGAAAGAAACTAAAAGAATATCAAAATAGTGATCTGACTTGTAATGAAATAGGTTAACAAATAAATTAAATTATCGAGTAGTTAAAATATGAGGATGAGACAAAACAAGAGGATAAAGTAATATTTTTTTTGGAAAGTATCTAATATTATGAGTATTAATGTGTATATTAGCAGTTGTATCATTTATCGGATCTTTATTTAAAGTTACTGCTATGTTAAAGTTACATTCTATTGCAAATAGAACTACACATTAGTTTTCAAAAAAAGGTAAGTAATAAAATTCTTTTTTATATGGAGGTTTAATAATGGATAAATCTGAAAAAGAACTAAAAGAGTTAGTGAAAGAGAATTATAAAAATGTTGTGAAAGATAATAAAGATTGTTGTAATAGTTCTTCTTGCTGTGGAAATAAAAAAGAAGAAATTGTAGAGAAAATGGATTACAGTCAGGAAGAAATTAATTCGGTTTTTAAAGAAGCTAATTATGGCTTAGGTTGCGGTAACCCTGGTTCTATAGCTAATTTAAAAGAAAGAGAAGTAGTTTTAGATTTGGGTTGTGGAGCCGGTTTTGATGTGTTTTTAGCTTCCAGTAAGGTAGGTTCTTCTGGAAAAGTATTCGGTGTTGATATGACCGAAGAAATGATTAAAAAAGCAAGGAATAATGCGGATAAAAATGATATAAAAAATGTAGAATTTTTATTAGGAGAAATTGAGGATTTACCCATAGAAGACAATACAATAGATGTAATAATATCTAACTGCGTAATAAACCTTTCTCCAAATAAAGAAAGAGTATTTAAAGAGGCTAAAAGAGTATTAAAAAAAGGTGGAAGAATAGCGATATCTGATATATTAAAAGATAAAGAGTTTCCTAATGAAATTATGTCTAAACTGGATAATTATAGTAGTTGTATTACTGGGTCAATAAAAAAAGATAAAGTAATTAATATATTAGATTCTTTAAATTTTAAAGATATTGAAATCGAACGTAAAACAAATAGTGATGAAATCGTTGAAGATTGGATTTCTGGATTTAATATACACAAATATATATATTCTGCTTATATAAGGGCAAAGATATAGTGTATAAATAAATATAGTAGATTTCGATAATAATCACCAATAAAATATATGTTTTTACAGTCTGATCAATTTTTTTTATTAAATAAAAGGAAAATTGTCAAATATATGTAAATAGATATATAAGGTGATTATTATGTATATAAAGAAAATAAAAGAGATTGAGCCTCATATAGATATGATAATTAAACAAGCAAGAAACTATAATAATTATTCCAGGTATAGTAATCAAAATCTTTTTAATGTTGATCATCAATTTAATAGAAGGCAAGATTTTAGGGATATTGAATTTACAAAAGAAATATATGATAAACTTGTCTTACAAATATTATTATATGAATTAAATGATGCAGATCTAATATTAACTTATGCTTTAATGGTTTATGCTGAAAAGAAATATTATGATGTAAAGGCCAAGCCAAAGGAAAAGGAAAAGATATTTAAAGATATGTTTGAAAATGAATTAAAATATACTCTTAAAAGCAAACCTAATCGTAATAAAATAGTTAATTATATGATTAAACAATCAACTTTAGCACAAAATCTAAAAGAAGGTCTGGAATTAATTAATCTTTAATATAATTTCTATAAAACTACTAAACCACTTCTTATGAAAAATAATAAGAAGTGGTTTTTGAATGTTAATTAGTTTTTATAAATCGAAATAATTCATAGATTTATAAATGAAAGTATTAAATTAATCATTCTTATGAAGTTGGAATTATTATAGTTAGACCTATATTTCTTATAAATATTTAATTAGTATGTTTATGTGGATAAATTTTAATAAGTGTAAGAACTTTCAGAAAATAATTTGATTTAAATTTCTACCTATGGTAATATAAAAGAAACAGTATAGATGTATATACAGGTGATTATAATGAAATTGGCTGATAAAAAAGATATAAATATTGATAAAAATTCCGTTATACCTATATATTATCAACTTTCTAAAATCTTTGAAGATATGATATATTCAGGTGAACTGAAACCTGGAGAAAAGTTGCCTCCAGAAAATAAAATAGCCACTTATTTTGAAATAAGCAGAATGACAGTAAGAAAAGCTCTTTCTGAATTAATTGATGATGATCTTCTTTATTCAGAAAAAGGGAAAGGCACCTTTGTTGCCCAACCTAAAATTGATAATGTTGAGTTTGAATTACAAAATTTTAGAGAAGAAATTAAAAAAAGAGGTATGGAACCTCACCCACGGTTACTTAAGGTGAAAATTATTAGGGCGAATAATGATATAGCTCAAAAACTTCATATTAATAAAGGAACAAAATGTATAGATTTTAGTCTTGTAATATCAGCAGATGGAGAACCATTAATTTATGAAAATAAATATATTGTTTATAAAAAGAATAAACCTATACTTGAAAATGAGTTAAAAGATCCTTCTTTATCAAATTTAGCAATGTTACATGGTAATCACTATCCGATCATGAGCAAAAGAATATTAAATGCTTCTAAGGCAGATAAAGAAGAAGCGGAAGTATTGAATATTAAGAAAGGTTCCCCAGTTTTTGTAGTTGAACAGATATTATATGACTCAGATAGTAATCCAGTTGGATGGGGTAGATCAATTTGTAGAGGCGATAAATTTAAATTTACAAGTTTTTCTGGTTGGTCAAAAAAAAGTAATAATAAACCTGGAAAAAGGAGATTTTAATATGAGTGATCAACTTATAAATGCGGTTGCTGAATTAGAAGAAGAGAAAGCACTTAATATTGTTCAGGAAATGATTGATAATGGATATACTCCTTTAGAAATCGTTGAATATTGTAAAAAAGGTGTAGAAATAGTAGGAGAAAAGTACAGCAATCAAAAGTATTTTCTATCCGATTTAATAATGTCAGAAGAAATATTAAAAGAAATTATGGAAATAATGGAGCCCCATTTTCCTGATAATACTAATAACAGTCCTAAAGAAATAGATATAGTAATGGGAACTATAGAAGGGGACATTCATGACCTCGGCAAAAATATAGTAATATACCTATTAAAATCGGTTGGTATAAATGTTTTGGATTTAGGAGTAGACGTAAGTCCGGAGGAATTTTTGAAGAAAGTAAGTGAAACTAATGCGAAAATTCTTGGTATTTCTGTTCTATTAACTTATTCAATTGGTTCTGTTAAAAAAGTAATTGAATTAATTGAAGAGGCTGATATGAGAGAAGACATAAAAATTATAATAGGGGGATATCCTGTAAATTCATTTATTAAAAAATATACGGGAGCAGATTATTATAATACTAGTGCAGATGAAGCTGTTGATATGATTAGAAGTTTGTTGAATAAATAAAAATTTTTTATAATAAAAGGTGTATATACAACTATACAGAAATATTTTTTATATTATTTGTCTGAAAATTCTTAATAAAAAAATATTTTGACTATTATGAGGAGGTGGTTGTATTTAAATTCAAATATTTAATTAAAAAATTTTAATTAAAAACAAAAAGGGGGAATATATTTAAAATGTCTACTAAATTAATTGAAAGTATTGTAGAAATGAGGGAAGATGAAGCCTTAAATATGGTAAATGACTTAATTGAACAAGGTACACCGATGATAGATATTATGCAGGAGTGTAAAAAGGCTATGGAAGAAGTAGGGAATAAATTTGAAGAAGGAGAATACTTTGTTCCGCAATTATTAATGGCTGCAGAAATAATGAATCAAATTACTGAAATGACAAAAGAAGAATGTATTGATGACACTAATGAAGAAGATGTAGGTACTGTTATAATGGGTACAGTAGAAGGTGATATACATGATATTGGTAAAGGAATTGTTAATTTTAATTTAGATGTAAATGGTTTTAATGTTATTGATCTAGGGGAAGATGTTTCTCCTAAACAATACATAGATGCTATTAATGAATATAAACCAGATATTGTTGGAATGAGCTGTTTGTTAACCGTTGCTTTTGATTCAATGGAGAAAACTATAAAAGAAATTAAAAAAGCTGGTTTAAGAGACAAAGTAAAGATAATGATAGGTGGCGCACCTATAAATGAGGAAGTCTATGAATATACTGGTGCTGATGGATGGGCAAAAGATGCTGTGAAGGCTGTTAAACTGGCAAAAAAATTTATAGGGGTGTGATATAGATGACCTTAACTGAAGATTGGGATCAGTTATCTACTGAAGAAAAGTATGAAAAACGTTTTGAAAATTTTATGAATCCAGATATTGATTTTGTAAGTAAAGAAGTAGAAGAAAAGTATAAAAAACGTGTTAAAAGATTAAAAGATGTAGTAGAATTAAAAAAACCTGATAAGATACCAATAGTTCCCAACATGGGTTTTTATCCTGCACAATATGCTGGAATAACAGCAGAAGAAGCTATGTATGATTTTGATAAGTTAGAAATGGCTTGGAAAAAAATCAATAATGATTTTAATTTTGACTGTCTAATTACTTCAGCATTAATTGGATCTGGACCTTTATTTGAAACACTTGATTTTCAACTTTATAGATGGCCTGGAAATGGAGCTAAACCAGATACTCCGTATCAATGTGTTGAAAAGGAATATATGAAACCAGAAGAATATGATATCTTAATTAATGACCCAACCGGTTATTTTATGAGATATTACTTACCAAGAACTTTTGGTGCTTTTGAACCTTGGAAAAAGTTGTCGCCATTTACAGATCTAGTAGAACTGCCTTTTGTAGGGGGTAATTTAGTTCCAATGGGTTTACCTGATGTTCAAGAATCTTTTAAAAAACTAATAAAAGCTGGCGATAAAGCTATGGAGTGGATTCAAGCTGTAGGAGCTATTGATGGTCAAAGCACTGCAGTTCATGGTTTGCCTGCAAATATAGGTGGTTTTACAAAAGCCCCATTTGATACTTTAGGGGATACACTGAGAGGCACTAAAAATATTATGCTCGATCTATATAGAAGACCCGAAAAAATTAAAGAAGCTATGGATTCTTTATTGCCATTAGCAATTGAAATGGGACTTAATTCAGCCACTGCGAATAATAATCCCTTTGTTTTTATCCCTTTACATAAGGGAGCAGATAGCTTTATGTCCAGAGAACAATTTGCAGAATTCTATTGGCCACATCTCAAAAAATTAATTATTGGTTTAGCAAAAGAGGGTTGTGTACCTAGCTTATTTGTAGAAGGTGCTTATAACAATAGGTTGGATTTCTTAGAAGATCCTGAGTTACCAGAAGATAAAGTATATTGGTTTTTTGATAAAACTGATATGGTTAAAGTGAAAGAACATCTTTCAAATAAAGCAGCTTTTGGTGGAAATGTTCCGGCTTCAATGTTAAAAACCAGTACACCTGATAAAGTAAAAGAATATGTTAGAGATTTAATTGAGAAAGTTGCAGGAGATGGTGGATATATGTTAACAACTGGAGCTGTAATAGATGATGCAGAAGCTGAAAATATGAGAGCTATGATTGAAGCAGGTAATAAATACGGTAAATATTAGTATTAAGAAAATAGGGTCCTCATTTTTGAGGTACCCTATTTTAATTTTATTATCATTAATTGGAGTGAAAAAAAGAATGAATAGTAGTGAAAAATATTCTATTAGTTCATATAGATGGGTAATTCTTGGGTTGGCCTGGTTTTCATTTTTTACTATAGCAATGTCCTGGTATGTAATGCCTACCTTGGAACATAAGTTAATTGATTTATATAATATAACACCTACTCAATATTCTACTGCTTTAACGATACCTTTTCTCATTGCAGGAATTTTATCACTAATTGGAGGACTTTTAGCTGATAATTTAGGAATTAAAAAGACTGCTGCTTTGGGTACACTTTTAGCTGGAATAGGAATTATATTAAGAGTTAATACAAATGGCTTTTTATCTCTACTGTTTGCCATGTCAGTAGTAGGAGTTGGATTGGGGTTAATCATGCCTAATTTACCTAAATTAGTCAGTGTATGGTTTCCTCCAGAAGAAACAGGCCTCGCTACTGGAATTTATAATACTGGTTTGATGGGAGGATTGTCGACTGGTCTTGTAATTGCACCATATCTTCCTAGTTGGTCAAGTGGAAATTATATTTTAGGAGGAATAATAATATTTTCTTCTGTTTTATTTTATTTTTTTGTTAAAGATTCTCCCCCTGGTAAAGAACTACCCCCAATAACTATTCTAGAAGGTTTAAAAACTGCAATGAAAAGTAAAAATTCTTGGTTAGCTGCCTTGGCTGTTTTTACAGCTTTGTCAGGTATGGTTTCTATCCAAGGAGCTTTACCAGGTGGATTAAATAAAATCTATGGAATAAAGATGTCAACAGGCGGTCAGATTACTTCTTTAATTACATATTTTGGTTTAGTTGGTTCTTTGACTTTGCCTTATTTTGCTAATAAATGGAATAAAAGAAAATTATTTATAATAGTATTACCTATTTCTTTTTCCTTAATAATGTATTTTTCTTGGTTATTTGCTTATAATACTCTAATCATTTGGATAGGAACTGCTCTAGCAGGTTATTTAGCGGGAGGTGCACTACCAATTTTAATGGAAGTACCCACATTTTTGTCAAGAATAGAAACAGACCCTATTGAAAACCAACATGTGGGTGGAGCTTCTGGTATGTTGACTTCATTAATGAATTTGGGAGGATTTTTTGGACTTTCCTTTATAGTGATGCCCATCATAATTAGATTTGGTTATTCAGCTGGATTTATGGCTGCTGGTTTACTTTTTGCAATTCAAGCAATATTTGGAGCTAAAATTACTTTCCCGGAAAATATAATTGAAAAGTAGGTATTATTATTTAGATAATTGTAATATTTTTTTATTAATACGATAAATGATATAATATAAAAAACATGATTTAAAAAGGGAGTAATTAAAATGGAGTTTACAGTGGTTGCTTGTAACACTTTAAGAGATGAAATTAATTCTGTTTTGGAGCAGATCAATCATGATTTTAACTTTTATTGGATAGATTCAGGCTTGCATAATTATCCTAATAAATTAAATATTAATATTCAAAAAGTATTAGATGAAATAAAAAACGCAGAAAATATATTATTACTTTTTGGATATTGCGGTAAGGCAATTCAAGGAATTCATTCTAAATATGCAAATATCATTTTCCCAAAAGTAGATGATTGTATATCTTTATTTTTGGGCGGTATCCAAAGGAAATTAGATTTAGAAGCACAAGCTCCTGCTTATTATTTTACAAAAGGTTATCTAGAGAATGAATATAATTTGTGGTTTGAATATAAATACTGTATAAATAAGTATGGAAAAAGCAGAGCTAAAAAATTAATGAAAAGGATGCTGCAAAATTATGAGTATATTAGAGTAATTGACACAAAAGCTTATCAACTTGATAATATAATACCTCAAACTCAAAGAATAGCAAAAGAATTTGATTTAAATCATGAAGTTGTGGAGGGAAGTTTAGAATTAATAAAGAAAGCACTTATGGGAAAATGGGATGATAATTTTATTATTAAAGAAAAAGGATCTAAAATTACTTTGTCCGATATTGGCATTGATCCAAAAATGAACAACTGTATTTATTAGATCAAATCTAAAAGTAAATATTTTTCTTAAATCAGACAAATGTTAATAAATGATAACTTTGTGAGGTTATTAAAAATATTAAAGTTAAGAGAATTGAATTTTGGACTTTAAATATATATCAAAAAAACCGCAAGATTGCGAGCGTAAAATATATTATCATATTAGAGCATAAGTATGGATTTAAGTCCATATGATTAAAGTTCTTCTGAATTTTAGAAAATAAATAGTAAGTTTTATTCTTTAATTTTGATCTTAAAATATATCATTTTTTAAAAATAGTTTCTCTAAGCATATTAATAAAATAATTTGTTATTGTGATTTTTATATTAATTATTTACATATTATAGATGGTGAAAAATAAATACAACTGATAATTTCCAAAATAATTTGCAGTTATTTTGCAGTTTTTCTATATCAATACTAAAAAGCCCTTCTTTGTTGAAGGGCTTTAATCGTTGTTATTTAGATGGTGCCGAAGGCGGGACTTGAACCCGCACGAGTTTGACCCCACCGGATTTTGAATCCGGCGCGTCTGCCAATTCCGCCACTTCGGCACATAAAATATATTAACATATTAATTGTTAAAAAGCAAGTACTTGCTTTTGTTTATAGGCCTTAGGCAGCGGCTTTTGGCAGACTATATTCTTGATTTTCAAAATATTTTTCTAAGAAAATAGAACTTAATACAACCAAAGGTAAAGAAACACCGATTCTAATCATTGTAAATTTCAAACCTAGAATAGAAGCTTCCATAATACTCATAGGAATCATAACTAAGGAAGCAGCTGTTATATAAGTGAAAATTGAACTGTATTTAGCTCCTTTATGGTATAAAGAATTTGCCACGGGAAAAGCTACAAAGGTACCTCCTACAGTTGTAGCAGCTAATAAAATTGAATAAATATATCTTTTCAAACCTGAACTGTTACCAAAGTTTTTTTCAATTGTTTCTCTTTCTACCCAAACATCAAATAAACCAATCAAAATGAATGCAGGTGGTAATATTTTAACCATATCCCTAGCAAATATCATAAAGTTGTCTCCAATTCTTATTCCTAAAGAAAAGTTAAAAAGATATGAAATTGCAATTATTGAAATAAATGCTATAAATAAGATAACATTATTTCTTACTTTATTTTTATTATTACCCTTCTTTTTCATTTATAAAACCTCCCCATATAAAATACCGGTAGCTATGGCTATAATTGCTGCGATTATAAAACTTGCGATATTTCTGACAATAGTTGCTTTTTTACCCATATATTCTTTTTCAACGGGATAAGTTACCACACCAACCATCATTAAAGTAGTTATAAAGGAAGCAATTACCATATAACTTACTCCTTTTTCAAGTAATATGCCTGATAGTGGATAAGCAATAAATCCAGGCATCATGGTAATTGAACCAGTAATTAGTCCAAGAATAATACCTAGCAATGAACCGCTTCCTCCTAAGTAGCGTATAATTAAATCGTCACTTATTAATAAAACAAATGATAGGATTATTAATAATTTTAGATAACCAGGTAATATTTTACTGAATTTTTTCCAGGCAATTTGTAAAGACTTTATAGTCTTTTCTTTACTAAAGTAATATGAAATAGATAAAGATATTATTGAAATAATATATAATGAATACATTGATATACCCCCATATAGTTTGTTTTGAACACATGTTACATTATACCTATGAGGGGTATAAAAAAATGTAAAATGGTTTACATTTTATAAAATAATATATTTTAATTTCCTGAAATCAAGATGAAGATATGGCATATTTATTCAAAATTTGGTATAATAAGACTAAAGATAATAGTATTTATTATTCATAATAAATAATTAATATATTTAACTAAAGAATATTGCTAGAATATTGCTAAGTCCAATTATAAGATAAAGTCATATTATTGATCCTGGGGTAGATAATTAAGGAATAAACTATTAGGGCAGTTAATTAGCAGAAGTATAATAATGAAATTGATAAATAAATATAATAATATATAAAGGAGTTAGTAAAGTTATAAAGAATTAGATATATCCTAGTGTTTATTTTAAGTCTGAAAGGTGGGTTTATTATGAAGAAACATGTCCCCACAAAATATGATGATTTAATTAAAATTTATGGGCTGGGTAGATTTCTTATTAAATGTAATAATATAGAAAAGACAGTTGATGAATGGACATCAGAAAAAGCATTAAAAATGTTTAAATATTTTATATTAAACAGGAATAAAGAAATTTATAATGAAGAATTAATTGAGGTATTTTGGCCTGAAATTGATCCTGAAACTGGTAAAAAAAGATTATACAATACAATTTATTTATTAAGGAAAAATATTGGTATAAAGGATATTGTTTTAAATAAAACTTCCAGTTATAAATTCAATAACAAATATTCTTGCTGGACGGATTGGGAGCAATTTAATAAAATTTATAGTGACCTAAATAATAATTTAAATTTAAATAAACTTAAAAAAGCTCTTGATTTATATAGAGGCGATTTATTTCCGGGGTTAAGATATGAAGATTGGGTTGAAGATATAAGAACTAATTTAAAAGAAAAGTATTTAGAAATAATTTATCAATTGAGCAAAAGATTATATGAAAAAGGTGTATTTATAGAGGCCTTAATATATTTAAAAAAAGGAATTAGTGAAGAGATCTATAGAGAAGATTATTATGATCTAGCAATGAAAATTTTAGCTGAAACAGGAAGGGCACATGAGGCTTTAACAGTATTTGAGAAATATTTGAAATTAATTAAAAATGATTTAGATATAGAACCAGGTATAGATATAGTAAATACTTATAGAAAAATAAAAAATTGTGAGTTAATTCAAAAACAAAACTTTAAAGAAGATTTAGAAAAAGGCGCATTAAGATGTGATAGGAATGTTTTTAATAAAATATTTGAATTAGAAAACAGACAAGTAAAAAGAACTAATAAGAATTTTACTTATTTAGAAATTGATTTTTCGAGTGTTAATATGGATAATACTTTTGATATGATATGTGAAGAAATTGGTGAACTTTTTAGATCAGGTGATGTAATTTGTTGTCATAATAAAATAATATATGTATTATTACATAATATGAATGTAGAAAAGACGAATTATATTTTAAATAGGATTTTTGAATTTATTAAACAAAAGGATATAAAGAAAAAGCCAAAGTTTGATTTTAAAGAAATTACAGGCGAATAATTTTTTAAAGAGGCCCCCTCATTAGAGGGGGCTTTTTGTATGGTGTGCTTAATAATTTAAAAATCTAGTAGGAGGGGATTGAAATCATATTCCTGCTATTTTCGTGGTATAAGAATATGATACCCAACAATGATTGGTATATACTGAGAAAGAAAATATGAAGAGATTTAGGCAGGGTTTGACCAAAAAGTTATGTGAACTAAAGGCAGCATTTTGTTATTGGACAAAGGACAAAAAAGGCTGCAAATAAGAAAAAAATATACGTATAGTTTAACAAGTGATCTTAGCTGATAGGCTGGTCCTAATCTATAGTATTTTTGGAGAAATTTTAGAAACATTATAAAGAAAAAATATAGTATTAGATGGTATATTGTATATAAAGAAAAAATCAGCTCAGGTGGTGAAGATAATGGAAAAAAACACGGGAGCTTTTATATGTGATGAGAATGCTTTTAATAGAATATTGAGTTTAGAGAAAAGAAGGGGAGATAAATTCATATTCATGGTTATTTCTTTCGATAATTTGTTAGAAGAAACTTTGTTAGAAGAAATTTTTGAAGAACTTGTGATTTTATTAAGAACTAAAGATGTTGTTACGAAAAGTGGAAAACAAATATTTTTATTATTAAATAATGCCAATTTAATTTATGGTGAGGATATAGTTAGGCGTTTAAATAATTTATTTGATGATGAATATCCTGAAATAAAACCAATTTTTACCCTGAAAAATTTTTAAATTGTAGATATTTTAGAAATGTTTTAGAGATTTTTTAAAAATTCAATATAAAAGTAGATGTTAATATATATAATGCAACTTCAATAAATGAATCTAAGTGTATGAGTCGAATAATATAAGTTAATTTTAGAGGTTTAGATTGGAGTGATCAAAGTGCAAATATCGAATAAAATAATTTTAATAGGTATTATTTTATTAATATTCATTTCTATAAACATACATACATTTGCTTTTGAATTAGATTTTGGCAATATAACTGCAAAAGAAGAAATAGAAAAGGAAGAGTATCTTTTATTAAATTACAACGTAGAAATATTAGAACTTTGGATTGAAAATGAACTTAAGAATGAAAAAGGGGATACAATTTCCTTAAAAAGGATTAATTTAGTTACCAGAGATAAACTACTTTCTTTTGCAAATAATAAAATAATAATTAACAAAAAAAAATTAATGAAAGAAAATATGAATGTTATTTTATCTATTAAAATCAAGATTTCCCCTTCTGATCATCCCGGCTTATATAAAACTAATATGTATATAAAGAAAGATAATAGTGTAGAAACAATCCCTATAAAAGTCAAAATAAATCCTTGGGTAAATTTAAAAAACTTAGGTGTTCCAAAGATAAAGCAAGTAAGATATGATAGTAACTATTTATATAGTTCAGGTGAAAATATACTGCAAATATCATCGAATACTAATTGGATTTTATATATGAAAAAAAGAGAAAAAAAGACTGAGTTGAAATTAAAATTTATGACAAAACCTCAATCAAAAGATTTAATACAGGTAATAACTAATGAATATTTCAATATTAATAAAGAAGCAAAAGTAGTTATGAAAGGTAAAAAGACCACTAATCAAGATAATATTTGGTTGTCGACACCTTATAATTTAATAATTGAAAATTATAAAGAATTGCCAGCTGGCTTTACAAAAATACCTATACTTTTCGATTTAAAGATAGATGAAAAAATGAACTTTTGAAAGAAACAATAAGAAATATTTCGGTTATTAATTAATAACCGAAATTTATATAAATAAAATGTCAAGGGGGTATTAATGATGAAGAAGTTACTTATTTTTACTTTGTCTCTAGTTTTAGTTTTTAGTTTTGGAATTTTAGCAAGTGGTAATGGAAATAACGGGTCTGAAGAGGTTACTTGTGATCAGGTAGGATTAGATTATTGGGACGTATATATGTTCAATTATGGTAATGATAGTGGACTTGATGGTGGAACTGATGAAGGAGATTTTCATTCTGAAACATTTTCAAATAAGGATGGAGACCCACCTTGTGAGTACACAATTTTGAATGGTTTTGATGAGAAAGATAAACATTTGGGTATAGAAAATAGAGCTGGAAATTATTCATTTGCAGGCAATGTTGACCAAGAAGTTGCTGTGAGTCTTGAAGTAATAGCAAACATACCTTGTTATTTAGGGATGACCTTAACAGGTAATTTAGGAAAAGCTATTGGCACTTCAGTTGGAACAGCCTCAGGTACAATAGACTTAACTACAGAAGAAGACATTATAATGCTATTTGATGATGAAGTGGGAGGATTTGTAGGTGACGATTGGGTATCATTAGGCCATATGGGACATCCTGATCCTAGTGATGGACAATATTACTACCTAAGATCTTGTGATATGTTTAGAGTAGATTTAGTTGCCAATACAGCTTATAAGTACAGTGTGATATTAACAGAAAAACTTGAAAATAGTAATAGTGATGTTCTACCCATGGATATGAGGTACTCATGGAACGATGGATCAAGTTGGGGACAATATAATGGCTTTGATGAAGTTGATGAAGAAAGAGCCTGGAATATAAATAGTAATTTTAATAGAACAGTATACCATGACTTTAGAGTACCCTATACTAATCAACCAACTGGTCAATATGAAGGAGAAATAACATTTAAAGCTGTTACTCTATAATTACAGTATAAACAAGATATAAAAAATCAAGGGGGCTGATGTATACTCATCAGCCCTTTTTACTCTTTTATAAAGGATTAATCATATAAAATGTCTAATTATAAAGTATATTGATGGAGGTGAAGTTAAAATGAAAAAATATTATATTTTTTTAATGATCATAATATTAGTTGTAATTTCTTTAAATACTCAGGCTACTGTTAAAGTAGAGCCTTCAAAAATAATACTATATGGAGAACCTGGCTCGAGAGCAACCGGTACAATCAATGTATATAATCCTACAGAAGTGGAAACTGAAGTTTGGGCTATACTGCAAGACTGGAATTTGGATGAAAATGAGTCCCTTTTAACTTTTAAGGCAGGAGAAACTGAAGTTACCCTTGATGGTTTGATCAAATTTAACCCAAGACATTTTAAAATAAAACCCGGGGAGTTACAAGTAGTTAGGTTTACAATTAAAGTACCTGAAAACATAAAAAAAGAAAGAAGAGGTATTGTTTTCTTTGAAGAAAAAACTGAGATGATTGAAGATAAGACCGGGGCAAGAGTAGTTACTCAAATAGGAACTACTATTTATTTCATGCCTTCAAATGCAGTATCAAAGTTTGGTATTCCTTTTGCTGAAGTTCATATAGCTGAAAATGAGGAAGATGAAAATGTTGGATTGGTATTAGCAGAAAACGCAGGAGATGTTCACATAAGATATAAGTTAAGTTATAAAATTATTAAGGAGAATGGTGCTTTAATAACAGAAGGTGAATTAGCTGAAAAGTTGATACTTCCTCACAAAAGACAGGGTATTGGATTTCCTTTCGAAAAAGATTTAGAACCAGGTAAATATAAATTATTACTATCAGTAAGTTTTAAAAATAGTGATATAATAACAGAACTCTCGGTCCCTTTTGAGATTAAAAAGTAGGTGAAAAAATTGTTTTTATTAAAAAAATATAATATAGAATTGATTATTACACTTGTTATTATATTTATTTTTTCAATTATGATTTTTGCTCAAGATTTTGAAGAAAGCAATTTAGATTCTAATATAGTTTTATTAGAAATAAGGGTAGGTGATGAAGTAAAAGAGAGCGATACTTTTTTTGAAATCCTTGTTTTTTCTGAAAAAGACTATTATTTGATACCTGTTAATCTTATTTCTTCCTATCTAGATATCAATATTAATTATAATAGGGAGAATAATATTTTAACAGTTGTGAATCCAGAAAATAATAAAGAAGTAAAAATCGACTTACAAGCTCAGAGATATTTAAATTATGAGGAATGGTCTTTAGAACCTCCCATAATTTTTGAAGGTTATTTTTATATTTCTCCTTTAGTTATAGAATATTTATATAATATTAATTTCAATTGGAACTCTTCATATCAGTTGTTAACTTTGAGTGGGGATTATTTTAAAAGTGAAGAAGAAAAAAAAGATGAAAAAATTGAAGATACTAAATCAGATAAAAGCAAAAAAGAATATGATATAAAAGCTAAGAGGTTTTCATTAAGTTCAATACATTATATGTTAAGATTGAATTATCATAGTAATTACTTTGGTGGTGAACTAATTGAGCTTAATGAAATTTTGAAAACTCACAGTAGATTTTTTGATTGGGCTTTTTCAATAGAGGGAAAAGGTAAGAAAAATTTAATAAATGGAAATTCCAATTTTGAATTATCAAAGTTTATTGGGGAATATAGAGAAAATGATAGATTAATAATTATAGGTGATTATGGGATTGATTATCCCAAAACAATAGGGGAGAACAGTATAATAGGTATTTATTATAAGTATCCTGAAAGATCTTTAAGCGACGTTTTTGCTTATACTTCAGTAAAAGGAAAGGCACAAACTGGGTCAAAAATTTCATTGTTTTTAAACGAAAGAAAATATAAAGAAATAACTTTAGAAGAAAATGACACATATAATTTTGAGAATATACCATTAAAAATTAATAGATTAAATAATATTAAAGTAGTAATAATAGACTCAGAAGGTAAAGAAACAATTTTGGAAAAAAATATTGTAGGTAGTACAAGAATTTTGCCAAAGGATGTAGAAGAAAAAGAATTTAGTATGGGTTTATATAAAAGTGATAATGATGATACTTGGGAAGGAAGCATGTTAGGTTTAAAATATAAAAATTCTCCTTCGAATAGTTTTAACTATGATATTGAAACAGTTATTAATAAACAAAATGATGACAATCAAGTTAATTATCTATTAGCACCTTCCATAGCATTTATGCTAAATGATAATAAAGTAATAACTGTTGATTGGTATTTAACTGAAAATGAAGAATTTAATTATGGCGGAGAGGTTAATGCAATATATTCATGGTTTAAAGGCTATATTAAATTAATTTATTCTTATATACCAGTACAAATAAGTGATTCTTTTCAAAAAGAAGAAGGTACATATAATGGAATTATAGGTGTTTGGGATTTTTCTAAAAATTGGGATATACTTGCAGGTATAAATTATAGGGAGACTTTAATACCCGGTAATGTATATGAAAAAAAAAGTATTAATGTAAGTTTTTTATACGATGATGAAATATATAACCATTCTGCAATTAATCTAAGTTATGAAGAAATAGTTACTTTATATGAAAGCAGTTTAAATAATAATAAAATAATTGGTACCAACAAAAGATATGGTGCTAATTATGTAAATGATATTTACAAAGATAATTACCGATTTAAATTTAAGTCCAGTATATATGATAATAACATTGAATTTAAAAATAATATTTTGAACAAATATCAAGATATAATAATTGAAAACATGATTAATAAAAAGATAGGAGAAACAATTTGGATAAAAAATGATTTTGAAGGTAATTCACAAATTTTTGACTCTGATTTTTATAATAGTGAAGTAATTAATAACACCGAACTGGAATTTAATATAAATAATAATAATATGATTTCTATATTTGGAGAATATAATAAAAGTGAAGTTGAAGATAATCAAAATTATGTTTATGGAGTGAAATATAAACATTACTTTAATAATGCAATCTTTCTTAACTTAGGTAGTAGTTATAATAATACATCTAGTAATCTAGATTATCAAAGATATTTTTTGAGGTTTAATTATAGGATCAATGCTGATAGTAATATAAATCTTTATTATAATCAAATTTCATATGTGGAACCGGAGTTTATAGACCAAAAAGCATACGAAATTGAATATTCAAAAATATTTCCTTCTGAAAGAGCTTTAAATATATTATTAGGAAAAGAGTTAGATGGGATATTTAATGAAAGTTCTGATTATTATATAACCGTTTCTTTATCACATGCTTTAAATTTCAGTGGTAATAAGATATTAAACCAACGTTATAATGAATTTGGTCATAAGTCTTTAGTAACTGGTATAGTTTATTTAGATGAAAATAATAATAAAAAATTTGATAAAAATGAGAAAAAACTTCCTGATATTAAAATGCGGCTTGATGGAATAACAACTTTAACAGATATAAATGGATTATATAAATTAGTAGTTAATTTTCCCGGAATATATAATTTGAATTTTGATTATAATTCTTTAGATACTGACTATACTCCAATTACTACCGAAAAGAAAGTAAAAATTGATAAAAACAGTAATGTCTATTATAATTTTGGTCTAACAATGAATGGAACAATATCTGGTCAGGTTTATAAAGATGAGAATGCAAACGGAAAATTAGATGAAAACGAAGAACCTTTGCAATGGGTAGGAGTAAAATTAAATGAGAAAAAGACAACTTATACTAATAAAGATGGAAAGTACTATTTTGAAAATGTACCCTTGGGGCAGCATATAATTACATTTGTTAAAGAATCTTTACCATCATCAATGAAAATAAGCAATGAAGATAAGATAATAATAGATATCAAAGAAAATAAATTAGATGTAAAAGACATAAATGTTCCATTAGTATATTCTTTTTAAGAATAATCATTATTTTAAAGTAATAAATC
>CAYSHP010000043.1:0-20035 GCA_964430875.1 uncultured Halanaerobiales bacterium | reverse complement strand
TAATAATAGTGCATTAGATAAGTAGTGCACTAAAACAATATGAAAGGAGGACGAACATGAATATAGATTTTAATGCGTCCAAACCTATATATGAACAGGTTATTGAAGAAATTAAAAAACAAATTGCCCGCGGCGAAATAAAACCTGGAGATAAATTACCCTCGCAAAGGGAACTTGCTAAAGATATCCAGGTTAATCCCAATACCATACAACGGGCATATAGAGAAATGGAAATTTTAGACCTTGTGGAGACAAAAAGAGGCAGAGGAACATTTATAAAGGATGATGATAAAGTGATTAAAGAGATTAATAAACAAATGGCTCAATCAGCCGTACAAAAGTTTATCGATGAAATGGTTTCAATTGGTTTTGAAAAACAAGAAATTGTTGAACTTCTAAAAAGAGAGTTCGAGAGGAGGATAAAAAATGACTGAAAATGCTGTAAAAGTAAGTAACTTAACTAAAAAGTATCCAAGTGCACTTGCTCTTGATAATATTGATGTTGTATTTCCCCAGGGACAGATCACAGGTTTAATTGGACCAAACGGAAGTGGTAAATCAACATTATTAAAAATAATTTCCGGTCTGGTAGTACAAGATTCTGGTTTAGTAGAAATTACAAATATGGAAGGTAGAAAATTAATGGAACAAATTGCTTTTTTACCAGAATTAAACCACTTATATGACTGGTTTACAATAAAAGAGGCAATTGACTTTTTTAATGAACAATATAATGATTTTAGTGTTAAAAAGGCAGAAGAATTAGTTGAATTTATGAACTTAAAGATGAGTCAAAAGATTAAAACCCTATCCAAAGGAATGGTGGGTAGATTAAAATTAATTTTAGTCCTTGCTAGAAATGCCCCATTATTAATACTTGATGAACCATTAGCGGGAATTGACCCAAATTCAAGGGCAAGAATCTTAGAAAGTTTAATCAGTGAATATGAAGCTGATTTTCAATCAATCATAATTTCTACACATGAAGTTGTAGAAGCAGAAAGATTTTTTGATCATGTTGTATTTTTAGAAAATGGTAAGGCAATCTTAAAAGGTAATACAGACGATTTAAGAGCCGAAAGAAATAAATCGGTACAAGAACTTGTAAGGGAGGTATTCAAATGAGAAGCTGGATATCATTATTTAAAAAAGAAATTAGAAGTATGTTATTTACCATCCTGGTATCAGTACTGTTAGTATCAGCTTGGGAAATATATTTAATAACAAGAATGGACGTTTGGCCGATGGGATTAACATTTGGACTGGGATTTATACCTTTTGCAATCTTTCCTTTAATTATGTTAGTCCAGGGTTATCAAAGCTTTAGGCAGGAATGGAAAAACAACACAATATATTTATTAAAATCTTTACCGAGAAGTGGTTATGAGATATTATCAGCTAAGTTAGCTTCCAGTTCCTTAGTATATATAGTATTAACACTTTATACATTTGGATTACACATGTTTTTCCACTGGAGTCAACTTAAGATCTTAATGGGTGAGTTACCAGAAGCAGTAAACAGTAGTTATTCAACCAGAATGTTAATCTTAGGAATTATCACTTATATCGTAGTAGGAATTGTACCTTATATTCTAAGTCAGTTTTCCTATCTAGTAAGTTGTTTTTACAGTAAGTTTAGATGGCTTGTCAGTATAGTAGTATTTGCTTTAAGCCATTATGTATTAGTGAGATTAGGTGGTTTTGTGGCTAGATTGTTTAACTGGCTGCCAGATATACCGGTAGATGTAATGTGGTCAAGTCCTTATGGTGAAGAAATAGCTACAATATATTTAGGTAGTGGACCGATTGTAGCCGCAGTTCTAATATTAATTGGATTCTTTATGACAGGATCCTGGATATTAGAAAAACAATTAGATGTTTAGGAGTGATTAAAATGCAAAGAAAAAAGATAATAGCCTTGATTTTGATTGCACTAGTTGCCATCATGATCATTGATTTTAGAATAAATGATGAAGATGCAGTAGCAGACTTTTTTATGCAGTTTGAAACAGAATCAATTAAGAATATAAGTAATATGCAAAATGTAGCATTAAATGATGAAAGAAGAAGCCCACAAGCGATAAGAAAATCAAGTTTTAGTTATAATGCTTCCGATCTGGAGAACTTTATAATAGATAACCCGGTAGGTTCAGTTGATATACAGGGACATGATAAAGATACTATCGAAGTCACTTATGAAGTCAAGGTATATTCAAGCAGTAAAGAAGCTGCCGAAGAATTTGTAGAAAAAATAGGTATAATATATGGAGAACCCAATGGAACTTTTGAGCTTGAAGTCCAGGCTCCAAGACCAAAGCCAACCAATATCAGAGCATTTGAAGTAGACTTTGATATATTAGCCCCTAAGGATTTATATATTAAACTTGCAAACAGGTACGGCAATGTTAAGGTACAAAACTTTATTAACGGCCTTGATTTAGAAGCAAAGTATAACTCAACAATAGTTAATTTTGTAAAAGGAGATATAGAAATCAATAATGAATATGGAAGTTTAAATATATCTGATTTAGATGGGAAAATATATATAGATACTTCATATAACCAGAATAATTTTAGAAATATTCAGGGATCATTAAGAATTGATACCGCCTATACTGATAATCGTCTTGAAGATGTGTATGCAGATACAGAGCTAAGAGGTAGATATGGCGGTGGAAGGTTTGAAAATCTAAAAGGAGATCTTGATTTAGATATTAGATACATGGGATTAGACCTACTTGATATAGAAGGTGCTATAACTGGCAGTATGGAATATGGAGAAATATCAATTGAAAGTTTAAGCAATGATTTAGATGTAACTTCCAGGTATGCAGATTTAAAAGTCTGGATGGTAGAAGACTTAAGAGATTTAAATGTAGATGTAAGAACCAGATATGGGAATTTAAGATCGGATTTAAGCCTCTCTAAAACAAAAGAAGACAGTACTGAAATGATAAACGGTCAAATTGGAGCCGGTACAACTGATTTAAAGATCGATGCTCGACACGCTGATGTTCAGTTAGTATATGAAAATTAATATAGATTAGAGCCCATCTGAGAAGATGGGCTTTCATTATTTTAAAGGGTTTTTGTATATATTATTGAATTTAGATAATACGAAATAAAATGTTAGGGGTGAACAAATTGAACAGATGTGGATGGGCGGATGGCAGTGAGATGTATATAAACTACCATGATAAAGAATGGGGAGTTCCAGTTTTTGATGATAAAATTCTATTTGAATTTTTAACCTTAGAAACTGCCCAGGCTGGTTTAAGCTGGTCAACGATATTAAAAAGAAGAAACAATTATAAAAAAGCTTATGATAACTATAATATTAAAAAAGTAGCTAACTATAGTAAACAAAAAAGAGAAGAACTTTATAATAATGAAGGTATAATTAGATATAAACTTAAAATAGATGCATCAATAAATAATGCAAAACGTATTTTAGAGATTCAAAATGAATACGGTAGTTTCAGCCGTTATCTCTGGTCATTTACTGATTATAAACCAGTTATAAACAAGTGGCAAACTTTATCAACCGTACCAGCTGAAACTGAATTATCAAAAACAATAGCTGAAGATTTAAAGAAAAAAGGTTTTAAGTTTGTAGGTTCAGTAACTATTTATGCTTTCTTACAGGCGGTAGGCATTGTGAATGATCATTTAGTTGATTGTTTCAGGTATCAGCAGGTCATAGATTATTATAGTAAGCAGGTAAAAGAGATTGATTATCTCCAAGAAATTTGATTTAATATATTAAAAATAACTAGCCTATTTAATATATAAATTAGTAAAAATTTGTTATAATAACATTAGTAACAATAAAAAGAAAGTAAAAGGGGGTATTTTTATGGGGAATTTAATTGAATACAGTAAAAAAGAAGAAATTGCCAATGCTATAACCCATGGACTCGGCATTGCTTTTGGAATTTTCGCACTTGTATTTTTAATTTTAACTCATTATAAAACGACTGATGTCTATGGTTTGGTGAGTTATATAGTATATGGTGTTTCTCTTATCATACTTTATCTATCTTCAACTTTATACCACAGTATACCAATAAAAAAGGCTAAAATACACCTCCGAAGGCTGGACCATGCTTCCATATTTATTCTAATTGCAGGGACCTATACCCCAATTTCAATGGTTGCTTTAAGAGGTAAATTAGGCTGGACTATTCTGATTACAATTTGGTCGATAGCTTTATTAGGTATAATATTTAAAGTCTTTTTTATCAATAAGTTCAAGATATTAAGTGTAATAATGTATCTTGCAATGGGTTGGCTGATTATCTTTGCAATAAAGCCTTTGATAGTTGCTTTAAGTACAAAAAGCTTAGTTTTTTTGATAATTGGAGGCCTATTTTATACAGTCGGCATTTTATTTTATGCCTTACAAAGTGTTGGCTTTAAATACAGCCATTCGATCTGGCATCTATTTGTATTAGCAGGTAGTATCTTTCATTTTATAATGATTTATCTATTAAACTAACAGGTGATATTAATGGAAAAAGAAAATTTGCTTAAATTATTACAAAAAGAGCCGTTAACGAATATGGGTATTATTGGTTTTGTTGAAAATAATCCCATTAAAGCGGTCTATAATCAGGGGGATACATATATAATTTTAGGAGATAGTGATCATCTCTGGGCTTATCTTTATGGGAGAAAGCCTAATGAACTTAAAGAAATGCTCAACACAATAGAGGTTCCTACTAAATATTTTGCTAATATTGAAGACTGGATGTTACCAATTCTTACTGATGGACGAGAAGTTGAATGGAAATTAAATACAAGACGGTATTATTTTCCTGAAAATATTGAGATAAAAGAACCGGTTCATGATGTCGATAACTTAAATAAAAAAGATATAGAAGTAATACTAAAACATTCTCATTATTCGGAATATCTAACTCGTAAATTAATTAAAGAGAGAATAGAAGGGGGTCTTTCAGCTGCTATTCGAGAATATGGTAAATTAGTGGCCTGGGGGTTAACCCATGATGATAAATCGCTCGGCTTTTTACATGTCATAAAAGAATATAGGAATAAGGGCTATGCCCAAGATATCGGAAGATCTCTGATTAATAAAAAAAGAGAGTTAAATGAAGTTGCCTATATTAATATCGAACCTGATAACTATAAATCCATAAACTTATCAGAAGGAATGGGTTTTAAATATGACCGGAATATTAGTTGGGTTAAATTTAAGTGAATAAATTATATTATATGTAATTATATTAAGTGGAGTGGATAAAAAAATGGTTAAGTTGACTGAATTGAGTTTAAAGGATGGTAGAGAAGTATATAATATGTTACAGGAGATAGCCAAAGAAGAAAATGGTTTTCATAACAGTGCCAAAGGATTATCTTTTGATGAATTTAAAACCTATTTAAAGGCTAACAAAAAAATGTCTGAGGGTAAAGATTTACCCGAAGGATATGTTCCTCAAACCCTTTACTGGTTATGGGTAGAAGACAAACCGATGGGCATGGCTAAACTCAGACATTATCTTACAGAAACATTAAGAGAAAAAGGTGGACATGCAGCCTATGCTGTAAGAAAATCAGCACGTGGCAAAGGTTATGGCAAATTAATTTTAAAAGAATTAATTAAAAAAGCAAAAGAAAAAGGGATTAACGAACTACTCTTAACAGTTGATGATGTTAATACTCCATCTCGAAAAATAATAGAGGCTAATGGGGGAGAGTTGGACAAGATTAAAGATGGTGAGTGTTACTACTGGATTAAAAACATCTAAAAGGCAAGTGGGGTGTTAAGATGAGTAAAGAATATATGGAAGTTTTTGTAGAAATTCCAAAAGGTAGTAATAATAAATATGAGTATGATAAAGAAAAAGGTGCTTTTAGATTAGATAGAGTCCTATATTCACCAGTCTATTATCCGGCTGATTATGGATATATTGAAAATACCTTAGCAGATGATGGGGATGCCCTTGATGCTATGGTTTTAACAACCTTTCCCACTTTCCCAGGTTGTATCATTGAAGCGCGCATCATCGGTATGTTTATTATGGAAGACGAAAAGGGGAGAGATGAAAAAATACTGGGAGTACCGGTTGGTGACCCTAGGTTTGATAATATTGATTCTATAGAGGATTTAGAATCACATATCTTAAAAGAATTTCAACATTTCTTTGAAGTATATAAAGATCTTGAAGAGAAAAAAGTTAGTATAGAAGGTTGGGCAAATATTAAAGAAGCAGTTAAAGTTATTAAAAAGGCTAAAGAAAATTATCAAAAAATAAACTAGAGGTGATATAAATGAAAGTAATAGGTGTTTTAGGAAGCCCTGTTAAAAGAGGAACTAACAGTCTTTTACAAAAATCATTAGATACCTTATCAGAGGCTGGTATTGAAACAGAATTGCTACATATTACAGACTATAACTTACAGTTCTGTCAAGGCTGTAATACCTGTCTAAGAGAAGGTAGATGTGTAATTGAAGATGACCTGACTAAAATAGGAGATAAGTTAATTGAGGCAGATGGAATCATTTTAGCTTCTCCTTCTTATTTTGGTTCACCAACAGCTCAACTTAAAAATTTAATGGACCGCAGCCGTTACCTTAAGATGCAGGACCATAAATTAAAAAACAAACTTTTAGGAGTGATTTCTTCTTCTGGTCTTAATCAGGGTGGAGGTCAAAGTACAATAGAAGATATAAATCGATTCGGTTTAACTCACGGGATGCTTATCATAGGACCAGCTGCTACACCCCAAACCGATGCTAATATGGTAATTGGTACCTCTGAAACTGAGGAAGGCTGGCAGCGGGTTAAAGATGATAAAAAAGCAATGAAATTAGCTGGAAATCTCGGTACAAGAATGGCAGACCTTTTAGAACAATTAAATTAAATAATTCAGCAAACCATCCCTGCTTAAACCGGCAGGGATTTTTTTATCATTATTAAAAAACAAAAATATTTCTTTAAATTTGTTAAGAAGTATTGTAGAATATATTATAAAGAGTTGTGAAATTATTAACTATTATAAATAATAGTTTAATAATAATAATAATTTAATGATGATGGGATTGAGTTAGTTGAAAATAAAAGAAATAAAAGCAAAAGTACCCCTTTATAAACACAAAAAAAGAGGTTTACCTTATGACTTTGATTTAAATATCTATCGAGGCTGTTCACATGGTTGTATTTACTGCTATGGAAGAAAGAGCCATCAGTATTTAGGTTCTGATAATTTTGAAGAAGAAATCTTTGTAAAAACTAATATTGCTGTAAAACTAGATGAGCATCTAGCTGAAAATAATATAAGAGATCAAATTATCAATATTGGAGGAGTCTGTGATGCTTATCAAGAACTAGAAGAAGAATATAAACTGATGCTGGAAGTTTTAAAAGTACTAATCAAACATCAACAGCCCACTATCATCACAACTAAATCGGATTTAATAACAAGAGATTTAGATTTAATTGCAGAACTTTCTAATTCAGCTGAGTATGTTAATATAGCCTTGACCATAACTAATATAAAAAAAGAAGTTACAAAAAAATTAGAACCTAATACAAGTTTACCTTTAGAAAGATTTAATGCTCTTAAAAAATTAAAAGGTAAAAGTATGTATACAGCTTTGCATTTTATGCCTATTTTACCTTATTTTTCGGATGATAAAGAAAGTTTAGGACAAATAACAGCCTGGGCAGCTGAAGCTGAAGTAGACTATATGTTAACCGGCATGCTTTATCTTACGAAGAATATAAAGCCGAGATTTTATCAGTTTTTAGAAAATAATTTTCCTGAATATTTACCTAAGTATCAAAAATTGTATAAAGGCGGCGGAGCTGATAAAAATTATAAAGCACAAGTACATAATTATCTAGCTAAGATGAGGGCTAAATATAATGTGAATAACAGTTATGCAAAATTTTTACCTAAAAATAACAAAGGGTGATTAAATGCAAAAAGCAAAAAATAAATTAATCAATTTCTTTATTATAACAATCATATTATCATGGTCTTTGTGGATATTAGCTATTTTAATAAATAAAAACATTATTAGTATAGGAATTAGTACAAATCTATTAAATATTATGGGAGCATTTATTCCTTCTTTAATGGGCATATATCTTATGTACAGTGAAAGTAATAAGGAAGGTTTTTTAAAGTTTTTAAAAAAAGGAATTGAATATAAGTTTGAAATTAAATATTATTTGTATCTATTTATTTTTCCTTTAATACTATTTTTATCATATATAATCTCACAAACATTTTTTAACCTTAATATAGAAAATAGTTTATTAAATCAACCCAAGATGATTCCAATTGCTTTTATATATATATTATTTTTGGGCGGACCTTTAGGAGAAGAATACGGCTGGCGTGGTTTTGCATTACCTAGATTAAATATGATTTTTAAACCGCTTTATTCCAGTATAATATTAGGTTTTATTTGGTCGATCTGGCACCTACCTTTATTTTTTATAGAAGGTAGTGTCCAACAAGGCATTAATTTTTTTGGTTACACTATTTTTACAATCTTGATTTCTGTTATATTTACGATTCTTTTTATTAAAACAGGGGGCAGTATCTTATCAGCTATTCTTTTACATACTATGACTAATTTGTCTTGGGGAATGTTCCCTGTTTTTAATCATCTGTATGCAAGTATTCTGCTACTAGTATTTTTAACTACTGCAACAATATTTTTAACTTATATTAACAGGGATATTATGGTTTAAACTAAATTAGTATAGTAGGGGTGATAAAAATGGTTTATTCTACTAGAAAGATAGATAATCAATTTGTAACAGAAGAGAAGATTGAAGTAGGTGAAATACCTTGTTTAAGGTTTTTTCCTAACAATTTTAAAGATAAATTACCAACAATAATTTATTACCATGGTTGGTCTTCTAATAAAGAGTTTCAAAGGTTTAAGGCAAATATTATGGCTGCTTATGGTTATCAGGTAATAGTACCTGATTCTATACATCATGGAGAAAGAAAACCTGTAAATCATGAAGAGGAAGGTAGCTTAGAAAAGTATTTACTTAAAACAATTGTTACTTCCATAAAAGAAGCACCTCTATTAATAGATTATACAAAAGGATTAGAAAGTACAGATAAAGATAGAATTGGCATAATGGGTACTTCTATGGGTGGCTTTATATCTTCTGGAATATTTGTCCAAGAGCAAATATTTAAAACCTTAGTAGTATTAAATGGGGCTTCAGCCTGGAATAAGCTGGAAGCTTTTGATCAAAAAGAACATTCAGATCAGTATTGGAACTATCGAAATGAATTGATTAAATATAATCCGACTGATCATCTAGAACTTTTAAATGATAGGCCGGTACTTTTATTACATGGGGATAGTGATACTTCTGTACCGATTGAGGCCCAGAGGTACTTTTATAAAAAAGCAGTCAAATATTATGATAACAAAAACCGAATTGAATTAGTAGAAGTGCCAAGAATGGATCATTATATCAGTACAGGGATGTTAGAAAATGCGATTGCATTTAATGAAGATTATTTAAAACAATAAGGAGAGTGTAATTTATGCCATCTTATGGAATTCCAACAGGCATAACTAATTTAATATTATTTTTAATAGTAGTAATCGCAAGACGCTTAATTTCAAAAGAAGGGATAAGTTCCTTTTTAATTAGTAGACCAAAAAAAAGATGGAAGCTATTTTTTGAAGGTGGTTTAGTAGGCTTTATTTTAATTTTAGTATATGTTTTTATGACTATATTATTTGGAGTAGGTGAGCTGAGTTTTAATATAAATATAACAACGGATTATATATTTATCTTACTTTCTTATCTATTTGGCTTTGCCGCTGTAGCAATCTTTGAAGAATCATTATTTAGAGACTATCTGTTATTAAAGATCAAAAGTAAATATTCTGCTACAGAAGCAGTATTTTTATCTTCGTTACTTTTTGGTTTAGTTCACATCATAAGTTATATAACAATTGGTACAATAGCAGTTTTAGGATTATTTAATGCCTTTTTAATTGGAGTTCTTTTATCAATTATTGTAATAGCTACTCATTCCATTCTTTGGGCTTTAGGCTTTCATTTGGTCTGGAACTTAACCCAAACCATGTTTTTAGTCCCTAAACAAGGTGGGATTGAGTTAAAGATAGAGAAAGGTATTTTGGCTGGTACAGAACTAGTTCCAGAAGCTGGTATAATTGTGACTTTGGTCCTAATAATATTGGCTATATATATGCTAAATAGATTTGACTGTGCCCATATTATGCCGAAATCAATTGGGAAGGGCTGAGAGGGTTAAATGATAATAGCCAGGTATGGTTATCAAATTAATTTTATTTTTTTGAATTTATAAAATAGATATCTTAAAGAATAATTAAGTTGAAAACTACGGCTATTTGCTTAAACTTAAAGGGGGTATTAAGATTGACCGAAAAAGATAAGATGTTAAACGGTGAGTTCTATGATCCCATGGATACTGAGCTGGTAACGGATAGAATGGAAGCCCGCAAACTATTATATAGCTTTAATAATTCAAAACCTTCGGACGGTATACGTAGAAAAGAGACCATTAAACAACTTTTTGGTAAAACAGGTGCTAAAATATATATAGAACCACCTTTTCGCTGTGATTACGGCTATAATATTGAAGTAGGAGAAAATTTTTATGCTAACTTTGACTGTGTAATACTTGATGTAAATAAAGTGATCATGGGTGATGATGTCCAGTTAGGACCGGGTGTACATATATACACAGCAGTTCATCCTACCGACCCTGAAGAAAGAATGTCAAAAACCGAATATGGTGAAGAGATAGAAATTGGTAATAATGTCTGGATTGGGGGAGGCGCCATCATTTGTTCGGGAGTTAAAATCGGTTCGAATACTACTATTGGAGCCGGAAGTGTAGTAACCAAAGATATTTCAGAAAATGTACTAGCAGTTGGTAATCCCTGTAAAGTAATTAAAAAATTTGACTAGGAGAGAAAATAATGAGTGAAAAAGATATTATAGAAAGATCTGATAAGGTTTATACAAGAAAGATATTAAAAGAAGAATTTAAAAAAATTGGTTTAATAGAAGGCATGCATATTATAGTTCATTCATCTTTAAGTAAAATAGGTTGGGTCACAGGGGGAGCAGTATCAGTTATCCAGGCTTTAATGGATGTAATCACTAAAGAGGGCAATATTATAATGCCAGCTCATTCCGGTGATTATTCAGATCCCATTCATTGGTCCAATCCACCAGTACCAGAGGAGTGGATTGATGATATTAAAGAAAACATGCCTGCTTTTAGAAAGAAAGTAACTCCCACAAGAGGTATCGGAATAATACCTGAAATATTTAGAACTTTTCCCGATGTAAAAAGAAGTTATCATCCTTGTTTTTCTTTTACAGCCTGGGGTAAAGATGCTGATTATATAACAAGTGAACACAGTCTAAATTATGGTTTGGGAGATGATTCTCCTTTGGGAAAGTTATATGAATTAGATGGCTATGTATTATTAATAGGTGCTGATTATGATCGCAATACTTCCTTTCATTTATCAGAAATAAGGTCAGGAGTTAGAGATGATTTTGCAAATGGAGCTCCAATCCTTGTTAAGGGAAAAAGAGTTTGGAAAGAGTTCAAAGATATAGAGTTTGCTTCTGATGTATTTAATAAAATAGGGGAGGCCTTTGAAAAAGAGAATGATATAATTAAAGGTAAGATTGGGCTGGCAGATACTAAATTATTTAAGCAGAGAACAGCTGTAGATTTTGCCAAAAAATGGCTTTTAGAACATAATTAAGAATCCAATAGAGGAGGGAGCAGTAGATGGCCGTCAAAAAGATTTATCAATTAGGTAGTGAAGTTTTAAGGAAAAAATCTAGAGAAGTAGAGAAGTTTGATGAAGAGTTAAAAGCAAAAGTACAAGATTTAAAAGATACTCTTTTTAACTTTCAAAAAGAGTTTGGCATAGGGAGAGCGATAGCAGCACCCCAAATTGGTTATCACCAAAAAATAGTATATTACCAACAAGGAAATAAAAAATTATTAATGGTTAATCCTGAAATAATTGAAAAAAGTGAAGAACAGTTTGCGGTTTGGGATAGCTGTTTTAGTTTCCAAGTAGCCTTTTTTGTTAAAATTAAAAGAGCTAAAAAGATTAAGGTTAGATATCAGAGTATAGATGGCAGAGAATTTATTGAAGATTTTGTAGGAGATTTATCTGAACTATTCCAACACGAAATAGATCATTTACATGGAATTCTGGCTACTGATCATCTAGAAGGTAATAATAATATAATAATGAGAGAGTTCTGGGAAAAAAAGTATCGATAAGGAGGTTGTTAAGACAATGGAATTTACCTATAAAGCAATTGGTTATGTTCATAGTCCCCATAAAGTAGCACATGGTACACCTATTCAAACCGGGGCTGCCCAAGATATTGAAGCTGAAATAGAAATACTACCTGAATATAGAGATGGATTAATGGATTTAGAAGGGTTTTCACATATAATCTTACTTTATCACTGTCATAAGGCAGGTAAAACAGAATTATTAAGAAAACCCTTTATGGATAATAAAAAGCACGGTATATTTGCCATTAGAGCCCCGAGCCGTCCTAATCCCATCGGTTTGTCAATTGTTAGATTGTCAGAAGTAGATGATCATATCTTAAAGATCAAAGATGTAGATATTATCGATGGTACTCCTATCTTAGATATAAAACCATATGTACCTGAATTTGATACTAAAGAAGTAACAAAGATAGGCTGGCTGGAGAAAAATGTTCACAAGATGGAACACAAAAGAGATGATGGTCGATTTTTACACCCAGAGGATGGCCAAGATGATAGAAAAAAATAATATAATAATTAGAACTATACAAAAAGAAGATTTAGAAAAACTGATTCAATGGGAAACTCCGGAAATCAGAGGTCGATATCAGGAATTTAATTTTCGTTCCAAAATCGAGATGGAAAAGAAATATAATGAAGACGGCTATATTTCAGATGAATTTCAGGTATTAATCATCGAATTAAAAGATTTTGGTCTGACCGGACTCTTATTTATTAACTTTAAGCGAGAAGTAATAGTCAATTTAGGCATGGTTATTACTGAACTAGAAAATAGAGGTATTGGTCTGGGACAAAAGGTTTTAAAAATGATTTTAAAACACCTCTTTAATAATTATCCTTTGGTAAGAGTAGAAGCTGATACTGATGTAGAAAATATTGGCGCCCAAAAGGTTTTAGAATCGACTGGATTTTATACTGAAGGTAGACTTAGAAACTATAGGTACCATCACGGTAAATGGAATGATTCTTTTATGTACAGTATCACCAGAGAAGAATATTTCGAACAAAAGGAAGTATAGGTATGTCTGAATATAAAATAAGAAAATATCAAAAAGAAGACGAACTAAAATGGCTGGATTGTCATGCTAGTGTGATGGTTGATTCTTATGCCTGGTGGACTGTAATTCATCAAAAACCTCAATATGACAACGAAATAATAGATCTTGTAGTAGCAAAAGATAATGATATAGTCGGCTTTATTACAACTGAAATCAAGGCTGATGTTATAGATTTTGTAAAAGGTGATTATGGCTTTGTCTGGGAATTTGGAGTCCATCGTGAACACAGAGGCAATAGTCTTGGTAAAAGATTAATCAATAAAACTCATCAATTAATGAGAGATAAATTTAACATTAATAGGAGTATCTGGTTTAGTCAGGATAAAAGAGCCCAAAAATATTATGAAAGACTTGGCATGCAAGAGATTGAAAGACATTGGCAGTTTTTAGTTAAACCTGATCAAAAGTTAAAGAATAGTCTATTAGAAAAAGGCTTTAACTGTTGGAATATGCGGGGAGAGTGTAAAACTGAAGACTGGCCTAGGGTCAAAGAAAATTTTGAAATTATTGAAGATGATGATGCTTTAAAACCTAGACTTTGTATCGGATATAGTCATCAGCCCAAAGTGAAGGAGTCATAAATGGATAAGATAATTTATTTTGAAGATAAATATATAGACGAAGTAGTTCAATTGTTTTTAGATGTATTTGAAAACGAACCCTGGAATGATAATTGGCCTTCCAAAGAAAAGGCTAAACAATATTTGCTAGATATTACAAATACACCTGGCTTTATCGGTTATTTAAAGTATAAAGATGAACAACTCATAGGAGCCCTATTAGGACATATAGTTCACTGGTGGGAAGGTGATGAATTTTTTATAAAAGAATTTTTTGTTGATAGTAATTTGCAGGGGGAAGGTATTGGCAGTCAAATTATGGAACATTTAAAAGTTGATTTGCAAAACAAAAATGTACATACCATGTTATTGCTTACGGAAAGTCATGCACCTGCCGCTCAGTTTTATCAAAAAAGAGGTTTTAAAGTAAGTTCCCACACTGTTTTTATGTTTAAAAATATCTAAGTAAGAAGGGATTAGTTATGGATGGTAAATTCTTAAAAATTAATATGGGTAAATCTAATTCTTATCTAATAAAAGGCAAAGAAGGATATCTCTTAATAGATGCAGGTGTGGAAGGTCAAGTTGATAAATTAAAAACTAAAATGGATAAACACGAAATAAAGTTTAAAGATATTATCTTGATTGTAATTACTCATGTCCATTATGACCATGTAGGTAGTTTAAAAGAAATTAAAGAAAAAACAAAAGCGCCTGTCTTAGTACATGAAGCAGAAGCAGATTTATTAAAAAAAAGTGTAAGTCATTTTCCGGCTGGTAATAATTGGATTGGTAAAATTATTTCAAATATTGCTAGTTCTTATTTAGATGATAAGAATTCATTTGAGCCAGTAAAACCAGATATAGTAATGAAAGAATACTATAACCTGGAGGGTTTTGGGTTTGAAGGAGAAATAATTCATACACCCGGTCATTCGGCGGGTTCAATAACTGTTTTTATAGAAAATAGGCACTGTTTTACCGGAGATACGATGTTTAGCTTTATGCCCTTTACAGTAAATCCACCATTTGCCGATGACTCTGAAAAATTATATAAAAGCTGGGAGAAAATAGCTACCTATGACTGCTGGTTTTTTTATCCCGGTCATGGTTATAGATTTTCCAGGAATAAATTTATGAGTTCTTTAAAAAGGAAAAGAAAAAAACATAAAAACAGTTAAAGGATGTGCTCTTAATTGCAAACTTATGTCTTAATTTATGAAACCTTTGTCCAGTTTGAAGTGGTCTTAACTAATTATTTCATGAAGACTCAAGGTGAAATAGTGACAGTTGGTTTAGATGATAAAGAAGTAACATCTTGGGAAGGTTTTAAAACCGTACCTCATATTACAATTGAGCAAGTTAATTTAGATCAGGTAGATTTATTTGTTATACCAGGTGGAGAGCCCGCCCAGATAGAAAATAATGAGCAATTATCAAAACTTTTAATAGAGTTATATAATAAAAATAAGGTAATAGCAGCCATCTGTGCAGCGCCGATTCATTTAGCAAGAGCCGGGGTATTAGATGACCATGAATTTACAACAAATCTACCCATAAATGAATTTGCAAGTTTTACAAACGAAAACTTTGTAGATGACAATGTAGTTGTTGACAGAAATATTATAACAGGAAAAGCAGCTGGTTATGTGGATTTTGCTTTAGAGATTGGTAAAAAGATGGATATATTTGAAGATGAAGCAGATTATCAAGAAACAGTTAATTATTTTAAGTATTTTAATAAAAAGTAACAATGTAAGGGGGATTTTTCATGCAAATAGATGATATAGGACTTGTTTTAGAAGGCGGCGGCATGAGGGGTGCTTATACAGCCGGTGTATTGGATTATCTCATGCAGCAGGATGTGAAGTTCCCCTATGTGATAGGTGTTTCTGCTGGAGCTAATAATGGAGCAGACTATGTATCAGAACAGAGAGAAAGAAATAGAAAAGTCTTTGTTGATATGGTAGAGGATGACCGATATTGTGGCTTTAAAAATTTAATTAAAGATGGTAGTTACTTTGATATGGACTTTTTATTTAAAAAATTACCTCATGATTTAGCGCCTTTTGATTATGAAACATTTAGAAAATCAGATATTACCTTTAAAGTTGTAGTTACCAATAGTGAAACTGGGGAAACAGAATACTTTTCTAAGGATGATTTTGATACTCGTTTTTTCGCAGAAGAAATACTAAAAGCTTCTAGCAGTATACCAGTATTATCTAAACCAGTCGAAATTGATGGCAGCTATTACTTTGATGGTGGTGCCACCGATCCTATACCACTTGAAAAAGCGATGGAAGATGGCTATGAAAATAATGTATTAATTCTTACAAAACATAAAAGTTTTCGTTTAGAAAAAAGTAGAAGGAGAAATATTATCATTAGGTTATTATTAAGGGACTACCCCGAATTAGTTGAGAAATTAAAACGAAGATATAAGATGTATAATAGTTGTATAGAATGGATAAATAAACTGGAAGAAGAAGAAAAGGTATTTATCTTTAGACCCCAACAAAAGCCTGATATAGGAAGTTTAGACCATGATAAAGATAAACTTCAGGAACTTTATGAAGAAGGGATTGAAGAAACTAAAGAGAGATTTACTGAATTTAAAAAGTGGGTTAAACAGGTAAATAAACAAAAAATTAAGATATAAGTAACCTATTTGGTTTGAAATTTACTATAAATAGTGTATAATGGCATTTGGTGTTTAAAAAATTAATTATGATTTATTATAAAAAAGTAAGGAGTGCAACACTAAATGCAGATTGGAATCGTAGGTTTACCGAATGTAGGCAAGTCGACATTATTTAATGCTTTAACAAGTGTACAGGTTGGGGCTGAGAACTATCCCTTTTGTACAATAGATCCGAATGTTGGAGTGGTAGAAGTACCTGATCAAAGATTAGAAAAGTTAAACGAAATTTATCAACCAGAAAAGAAAACTCACGCAACTATAGAGTTTGTAGATATAGCTGGTTTAGTTAAAGGAGCCAGCCAGGGAGAAGGTTTAGGCAATAAGTTTCTTTCTCATATTAGGGAGGTTGATGCTGTAGCTCAAGTCGTTAGAACCTTTACTAATGAAGATATTACACATGTAGAAGGAGACCTTAATCCTGTTCGTGATATTGAAATTATAAATACGGAATTAATCTTTGCTGACCTAGAGTCAATTGAAAAAAGGATTAGTAAAGTTGAGAAACAGGCTAAAAGCGGAGAAAAAGAAGTATTAGCAGAATTAGATGAACTAAATAGAATATTAGATAAGCTGCAACAGGGTATTAATATAAGAGAGATTGGGAAAAATAGATATACTAAAAAGATTATCAAAGACTTAAAACTCTTATCAGCAAAACCCATTATCTATGTTTGTAATGTTAATGAAGAAGATCTAATATATAATAGAGAAAATAAATATGTACAGCAGTTAAAAACTTATGCACATAACCAAGGAACTAAAGTTATTACTGTAAGTGCAAAAATAGAATCAGAGATCGCAGAATTAGATGAAAATGAAAAAGCGGACTTCCTAGAAGATTTAGGTATTGATAATACAGGTTTAGATAAATTAATTCAAGCAAGTTATGAACTACTCGATTTAATTGTGTTTTTAACAGCTGGTGAAAAAGAAGTAAGAGCTTGGCCGGTTAGAAAAGGTTCATCTGCCCCAGAAGCAGCTGGTAAGATTCACACCGATATGCAGAGGGGCTTTATTAGGGCTGAAGTAGTGGACTACTATAGACTTCTTAATGATGGCTCTTTAAGCAATTCTAGAGACAATGGTAATTTGCGCTTAGAGGGTAAAGATTATGTAATTAAAGATGGAGATGTTTGTACCTTTAGATTTAATGTATAGTAAAAAATAAGGATGTGAAGAACTAAAAATGAAAAGAAAATTTAATATAGCATTATTATTAATATTAAGTATTATTATATTATTTACAGTAACTGTATCTTCACAGACTATAACTCAACAACAAGCAATAGAAGATCTAACATATTTAGTTGATAGATTAGAAGAGGTCCATCCTAACATCTATTATCATCTAAATAAAGAAAAAGCAGAACAAAAGATCGCAGAAGTAAAAAGCAAATTAAATAAAAAAGATAAATGGACAAGTAAGGAGATTTATAGATTGTTTGCTCCTTTTGTTGCTTCTTTTAAAGACGGCCATACTTTAATAAGTTATAAAGTTGAGCAATCTAAGCTAAATGAAACCGAAAAATTAATTCCACTGGCAGTTAGAATTATCGATGGGAAAGTTTTAATCTATAAGAGTTATACTGTAAGGGAAATCAAAAAAGGCACAGAACTTTTAGAAGTTAATGGTATAAAAATAGATAAGATCCTTAACAAAATGGAAAGCAGTGTAAGCAGTGAGAATAGGAACTTAGCTTATGCTAGGATCGAAAAGTCCTTTCCCATATACCTTTGGTTACTTTATGATTTTAAAGATAATTATCAAATAAAAATAAAAGATAATAAACAAAAAATAAGTGAATTAAACCTACAAGGTATCACATATAAAATATACTCAGTGCAAAAAGAGAAGAAAGAAAATAAGAACTGGACATTAGAATTCCCCGTTAAAGACACTGCTTATTTAACAATCAATACCTTTAATGGTTCTTTAAAAAATGCCTTTGAAAGAGATATGGATAAGTATTTTAAAGAAATAAAAGAAAGAGATATAAATAATCTCTTTATTGATATTAGTGAAAATGGGGGCGGCAATACTGATTTAGCTAAATATCTTTTTGAATATATTTCTGATAAGACTTATTCACTTTTTAAAGAGGTTAGAATGAAATATTCAGATTATGCCTTAAAAGACAGAACAAATATGTTTACTAAACTATACTATACTTTTAAAAAAGATAGAGATAATATTATAGTATTTAAATCTGATAAAGTTGTTCCTAAAGAAAATGATTTGAGATTTAAGGGAAATATTTATGTAATAACTTCTGATTTTACATTTTCAACAGCAACTGATTTTGCTGCTATAGTAAAAGACCATAAGGTAGGCACTATTATTGGTGAAGAGACCGGTGGCTTAGCTTCTTGTTATGGTGATATGATAGTTGGTAACTTACCGAACTCTAATTTACCGTTTGGTGTTTCATATAAGTACTTTTTAAGACCGGCGGGTTTTGATGATGGCGGTGGTGTAAAACCAGATATAAAGATAGATATCAGTGAATTGAAATATTGGTATACTTTAGATAGTTATAAGAATATGATAATAAAGTCTATAATTTATTAAAGGGAGTTGTTTGTTTATGCCTAAGTATTTTAACTATGTTTTTATTGCTTTAATAGCTGCAGTATTAATCATTAGTTTTTCCTTTACATACAGAGGTGGAGATCCAATAACTATTGAGCAAAGTGAATTTAGTAATGAAAATATTATGATTAATGTTTATAAAAACAGTGAAGATGGCAAAGTTTATATGCAGATGGCCAGTATTAATCCAGGATATAAAGTAGAAGTATCATTTGATTCAACAACAAGCAGTACATTCACACCTGGTTATTCATCTTTTGTAATGGATGATACTGATTTTGAAATGAAAACCTATAGAAAATGGGTTCAGATCACCTGGTTACCTTATCAAAATATTGAAATTAATTTAGACAAAGAGGATCTCAAAGAATTACCAGAAAATCATCAAATGAAATTTAAAGCGCAATTTGCTGATAGATTAATGGATTACTATTCGCAAAACCAATAAAGTATGTTATAATTAAGTTGTAGAAAGCAGTAAACTAAAAGTAATAAATACAGTAATTATATTGTAAAATATTTATTTATTTTAACACTTAAAACCCTTGTATATAAGGGACTTTAGAAAATAACTATAAATCCCTTATATAGTTTGACAATCACCTAAATTTAGTTTATAATATAAATTGCTGTAAAAAAAGAAACCCTTTATGGGGGTGTTCTGGTTTCGCCTGTGTGGCGAATCCTTTAAGAGCGGTCCGAGGATGTTCTTTCACTCGTAAAACACTGAACGCATAAAATTATCTGCAAACGATAATAACGTAACTTTAGCGGCTGCATAAGCTGC
>CAYSHP010000042.1:3226-20390 GCA_964430875.1 uncultured Halanaerobiales bacterium | reverse complement strand
CCAGTTGCTTGACCTGAAAATAGGTATTCATCTCCTAATTTACTATTAGCAATACTTATTAATTCATCTCTTAGTTCTTTTACTTCTTCAGCCATAATTTTTCTATCTTCTGGATTAAGCGTATCATTAGAAGCATATATAGCTAATTCATTAGTTCTTTGCAATACATTATTAGCATCACTTAATGAACTTTCTGTAGATTCTAACCAGCTTTTAGAATTATTGACATCTCTTTGATACTGCTCATAGTTGTTCATCTGGGTATGAAAACCCATACTTGTAGTTACACCAATTGGGTTATCAGATGGTTTACTAAACTTAGTACCTGATGATAACTGCTGGTTTAATTTATCTAGATTTTCTCTATTGTTTATTAAGTTTTCTAACATATTATTAGTCATCATACTGTTTGTAATTCGCATACAATCACTCCTATCTAATCATAGCCATTAGGCTATCAAGCATTTCATCATTTTTAGTGATTAATTTGGCTGCTGCATTATAGGCTTGCTGGTATTTGATCATATTTGCCATTTCTTCATCTAGTGAAACTCCTGAAACACTCTGCTTAATATTTTCTAACTGCCTAACTAAATCTCCCTGGCTTTCTTTCATTTGATCAGCTCTTTGCGCATTTACTCCAATTGTTGAAATTAATGCTCTATAGTTATTAGTTACTGTGGTTCCATTTAAAACTTCATCCTGGTTGATTGTTTTTGACAAGGAGGCAGCATTATTTCCATTACCTTGATTTGTATTTAAGTTTATAATAGTCTCACCGGACCCATTGATCGTAAATTCAAAGCCACGTGAGCTAAAATCAATTGGATTATCAGCTGCATCCTCTATATTTATATCACCAGTAGTAATTGGAGAACCGAAAGAAGAATCTCCTCCATTTTTTTCAAATACCTGGTAATAATACTTATCATCATCTTTTGATACTTCAACTTTATAATATTGATCTTTATTAATATTACTTGTGTCAACTATATTAACTTCTGCAATGTCTGGATTCTCACTATAATTACCAGCTGCAATTTTATTAATCCCACCTTCAGCTTTTATGCTGGCATGAACCTGGATTGCTCGGGATGCCCTTGAGTAATTGCTGTTTAATTCAAAGAATTTATTGCCTGTTTCTCCGTTTAGGTCAAAACCATTACTGTGTTTTTCATTAAATTCTTTGGCAAAGCTTTCCGCAATATTGTCAAGATTATCTAAATAAGTAGGGATTTCACTATCTCTTACTTCCATTAATCCTCTTATTTCACCGGTTTCAGGTTTAACTTCTATATTATTACCATTAATATCTAAAATTAATTTATCTGCATAAGGATGATCATCACTTTCTTCTACCTTAAGTTTATTTGTATCAAACTTACTTACCAATTTTTTGCCATCTATAGTAATATTTAAATTACCAACTTTATCAGTTTTTCCTTTTACAGTCGCTAATTCATTTAGGTCATTAAATAATGCTTCTCTTTTATCTAGTAAGTCATTCGGTGTTTTATTACTAGCTAAGGCAGTTGTAATCTGTTTATTATAGCGGCTGATACGGTCGGCAATTGAATTTATTTCACTTACTTTTTTTCCAAAATCATTATTTAAAGATCTTTTATAATCCATCATCTGTTCGTTGATAGTCCTAAAGGCTTTTGAAAGTACCATCCCCTGATTTTTTACGGCAGCTCTGGTAGCTGTATCATTAGGATAGGTATTTAAATCCTGTAAAGAGTTCCAAAATTTATCAAAGGCACTTTGTAGTCCCGAATCAGAAGGTTCATTAAAGATATATTCAATTCTTTCCATACCCTGCTGGATTTGATTCCAGTAACCTGATTCTTGAGACTCTTCTCTAACCTGTTGATTGATAAATTCATCTCTAATTCTTTGTATATCTGCTACTTTAACTCCGGTCCCCTGCATAAAATTACTGCCGGCTAGAAGATTGGGCTCTTTAGCGGTTTGAATAGCTCTCTGCCTGGAATAATCTTCATTATTAGCATTGGCAATATTATGACCGGTTGTTTCTATTGATTTTTTTTGGGTCTGTAAGGCACTTAAGCCTATATGAATTCCATCGAACATGTGACGGCCTACCTCCTGTATTTAACCTTTTTTATCTAACAGTCTCGGTGAACTTTGATTTTTATCATGGTAAGTATACTGATTATTATTTAAGTTATCAACTATTAAATCTATAGAAAACTTATTGAACTTAACGGCTTCTTCGATTAATTTCTTGTTTTCTTCATTAATTACGTGAAACTCTTCAAGAGTTTCTAATAATTCTTCGCGAACAGGATTTAACTTATCCGCCCATTTGTCCGGCAGTTGGCCGACAAATTCTAGATAAGAAAGTTCATCACTGTTAATTGCATAATCTTTTTCAATCTCTTTTATAATCTCTAATCTTTTATCTTCTAGTTTAGAAACTTCTTCTATATATTCTTGATCACTTTCAATATGATCAAATAGGGAATCAATTTCATTATTAATTAAGTTTTGCTTTTTATTTTCAGCTACTTCTAGAAGATCTTCATATATTCTATTTTCTTCTTTTAGTATTTCTACTAATTCAGATAAGAGTACCTCTGACATTTTTACACCTCTACTCTATATTTGAAATAATCTTTTCTGCTATTTTCTGTGGGTTAACTTGATAAGTTCCATTACTTACCTGATTTTTAATTTTTGCCACTTTTTCCTGCCTTATTTCGGGTTTACTCTGGAGAGTTTCCTGCATTTTTTGAATATCCTTAGCTTGTTTTGAAATATTTACTTCATCAGAAGATCTTTTACTCTGTTCTACATTTTGTTGATTTTGCTTATTTAAATTCTGATAAGCCTGCATTATTTTGTTCATTTGAATATCATCATTATTTATCTTCATGAAAATCACTCCTTTTGTGCAGGTTTTTAATCTTTCTCACTTCTCAATTAATTTATCGGAAATATATTATATATATTAAATTATTCCATTTTCAATTAAAGCAGATTAGATAATATATGCTTTTAAATAATCTGTTTTTCTCTATTTTTTGGGTTATTTCGTATTTTTTCAGTTATTTTGTAGTCTATCTCTTACATGCATATTCTCTCTTTTTTTCCGTTGGTTTTTATCATCATTTTCTTTTTTACTACTAATTTCATCAATCTCTTTTTTCATATCAGCAATACACTTTTCACAGTACTTACCATGTTTAATTTCTCGACCACATCTTTCACATTTTAGGGTAACTTCTAATTCAATATCTCCTGCTATCAGGCGTTCATCTTTAATAAATTCAAGGATAATTTTTTTCTCTACCCCGGTTTCTTCACTAACTTTTTTAATACTGGAATTGGGATTATTCCTTAAGAACTCTTTTACTTTTTCAAAATCTTCCTCTTCTTTGCGCCTACATTCTAAACAAATTTTATGAGTCCCATCATATTGATATATCTTACCACACTTTTTACAGTTACGAATTTCCATTAAATTAACCCCCTTTTTTAGTTACATATTGTCAAAAGTTTTTATTTTAAAATCTTTTTATAAAAAGATAGATTTTCTTTTTTAAGATCAAACTTTTCACTACCAAAGATAAATTCCGTACTACCTATAAAGAAGTATCTATTTTCTTTTAGCACATCGGTAAACTTATCAATCATTAAATTCTTATATTCCTTAGTCAAATAGATAAAGAAATTACGACTGACAATTAAGTCCCAATCATCTTTTCTAAACTTACCGTTAATTAAGTCTTTTTTTTCAAATTTAACCATATTTTTGATCTCAGAAGAAAGTTGAAATCTTTTGAACTGTCCGTCTAAAGATTTAAAATACTTATCAAAAATTTTATCCGGCACATTTTTTACATTGCTGAGAGTGTAAAGACCTTTTTTGGCAGCTGAAAGTATTTCCGGGTCTAAATCAGAACCTAAGATATGGAACTGACTCGACCTTACTCCCATCTCATTTAAGATAATAGCTATTGTGTAAGGTTCGGCTCCATTTGAACAGGGAGCACTCCAAATATTAATCTTACTATTATTTTCTAGTAGTTCAGGTAGAATCTTTTCTTCTAAATAATCATAGTTTTTAGGATTACGAAAAAACTCTGAGGTATTGATAGTAAAGTGGTTTAGATAAGCTTCCCTAAACTGTAAGTCTTTTTCTAATCTGGTTGAACATTCTTTGAAATTATCAATATCATACCTTTTCATTAAACTTTTAGTTCTACGTTCAATCCTCTTTTCTTTATATCCAGATAAATCTAAGTTCAATATCTCTGAGGCTTGTTTTTTAAAGGCTTGAAATTCACTCATTTTTAGAATTTCCTTTCTATAGTATCCATCACTTTAATTGACACTTCACTTAATGGTGCTACTTCATGTACTGCATTTTGATTAATTGCGGACTGAGGCATCCCATAGACTAAAGCTGATTCTTTATCCTGGATTATACAGTAGCCTCCGTTATCTTTGATTGCTCTCATTCCTAGACCACCGTCATAGCCCATTCCAGTTAAGATAACCCCGATTACTCTTGATTGATAGTAATCGGCTACTGTCTCCATCATATAGTCTACACAGGGCCTAACTCCCCATTTCTTTTCTTTTTGGTTTAAACTAACTTTCCCATCTATTATTTCCAGATGATAATTACCGGGTGCTACAAGTGCTTTCCCCCTTTTTATCTGGTCACCTTCTTGGGCTTCTTTGATCTCTATATTAGATATTTTATTTAACCTATCAGCCAGGGTTTTGGTAAAACCAGCCGGCATATGTTGAACAACAACCAAACCGCCGGGAAAATCTTCGGGAAAAACGGTCAGTACTTCTTTTAAGGCATTTGGCCCCCCAGAAGAAGAACCAATTGCTACTATGGGATATTCTTTAATCTTTTTCTGCTTTGTTTTTTTAATAACCGGTTTACTCTTTTTAGTTCTAACCCTTTTTTTATTACTATTATAGGCTGCTTCTACTTTTTTGACCAGATCATCAGTAATCTCTTCGATATCCATTGATATCTTATTAGAAGGTTTTGGCAAAAAGTCAAAAGCTCCTAAATCTAGGGCATCGATTACATTTGATTTATGGTCTAAAGCACTTACCATGATAATAGGAATATTAAAGTCTTTTTTATCCATTAATACTTTTAAGGTCTCCATACCATCCATTTCGGGCATTTCAATATCAAGTGTAATTACATCCGGTCGATATCTTTTTAACTTTTTTAAGGCATCTTTACCATCTCTAGCTACTGCTACTACTTTCATGTTGGCTTCTTTTTCTATATTTTTTTTAAAGATCTGCCGCATGAAGGCTGAGTCATCGACAATCAGTACATTAATCATAGCCTTATCCCCCTAATTTAAATGTTTCTATATTATATCATACATTTGTATAATTATACCATATAATATTGCAAATATTAATTAAATACTTTCTGCATAGCTTCTTTTATTCTGCTTCTTTCAAAGGGTTTTACGATAAAATCCTTTGCACCAGCTTCTATAGCCTCGATCACAAGGCTCTGTTGACCCATGGCTGAACAGACTAATACATTTGCCTCATTATCAAAACTTGTAATGTTTCTGGTGGCTTCAATTCCATCCATTTCTGGCATGGTAATATCCATGGTTACTAAATCTGGGCTATGTTCCTGATACTTATCGACCGCCTGTTTGCCGTTTTCAGCCTCAGCAATTATTTCATATCCCATCTCTTCTATAATATTTTTAAGGTTTAATCTCATAAATGCAGCATCATCTACTATCATTATTTTCTTCACTTTCTTTCCTCCTCGGGCTTGTGCTGATTTCTAGGACATCTTTTATTTGACATCTTTTATTTTCTTAATTTCTTCTTCAGAAAAGATATTGTTGACATCAAGGATAATAAATAGTTGATCATTATGGTTAGCTACACCCTTGATATAGTGTTTATTATATTTTTTTGTTATAGATGGTGCTTCTTTGATCGTTTCTTTTTCAATTTCGATAATCTCATCCACCTTATTTACTTCTAAACCGATTAAAGTTCCATCAACTTTAATAATTATAATCTTTTTCTCTTTTACTTCTTGTTTAATCTCTTTAATATTAAATAGTTCTTCTAAATTAACAATAGGTACGATTTCTTCTCTTAAGTCAATTACACCTTTTACAAAATTAGGAGAGTCGGGAATACTGGTTATACCCTCTTCTCTAACAATCTCGCGGCTGCTTAACACATCGATTCCAAAGGCCTGTTTACCGGTCTGAAACTTAATATATTGGCCTGTCACATTATTTTTTACATCTTGCTCCATATTGGTATATGCTTCCATTTTTTACGCCCCTTTCTCTTCTTTTTCACTGAAAAGTAAGTTATCGATGTCAAGTACGATGATAAGTGCGTCTTCAAATGAAGAAACACCCTGGATAAACTCTTCTCTAATTCCCTGTCTATTATCTGATACACCTTCTATTTCATCTACAGGTAGATTGATAACTTCATTGACACCATCTACATAAAGACCAATTAACATATCCTTAATATTTATGACAACAATCTTTTTAGTCTTTTCTTCGTTATCTTCAGCTGCAAATTCAGCTTTTAAGCCTAATTTATTCTTTAAATTAATAACTGGAATAACCTGGCCTCTTAGATTAATTACACCTAAGATATATTCTTCGGTATTAGGCACATTTGTTACTTTAGGAGGTTTAATTATTTCTTTTGCTTGTTCTAGTTTAAGCCCATATATTTCACTACCAACATTAAAAGTTAGATACTGTTCTTTAAGTCCTGTATTATCTTGTTCTAAAATATTCGCTTTTTTTGTATTAGCCATTTTCTACACCTTACCTTTCTATTATGCTATATCCCTTACATCTAAGATCAGGGCTACTTCTCCATCACCAATTATAGTGGCACCACTTATATTTTTAACATTATCTAAGTAATTACTCAAGGATTTAATTACTATCTCTTGTTGATAAAGTAGCTCTTCTACGATAAGTCCGATCTCTTTACCACTTGATTTAACAATTACAACCGGCATTTCGGATTTTTTTATATAGGAATCGTCACCAATTTCTATATTTAAACTTTCCCGGCTGTCAATAAGTGGGATTGTTTTATCTCTAAGAACTATTACATCATAACCCTTAACCTGTTTAATCTCTTCTGATTGAATCATTAAGGTTTCACTAATTGCACTTAATGGAATAGCAAATATTTCTCCATCAATCTTGACCATTAAAGCATCCTGGATAGCCAGGGTCAGTGGTAGTGAGATTACAAACTTGGTCCCTTCATTTTCTTGTGACCTAATATAGATCTCACCATCAAGGCTCTCTATGGTCCTTTTAACTACATCCATCCCCACACCACGGCCCGATACATTTGAAACTTTTTCATTTGTACTTAAGCCCGGTTCAAAGATAAGCTGTAGTTTCTTATCTCTTTCCATCTCTTCAATCTCTTTTTGGGTTATGACATCTTTATCTATAGCTTTTTCAACTACTTTATCTACATTAATGCCGTCTCCATCATCTTCAACTTCTATAATTATTTCGCTGCCTTTTTGATAGGCTCTTAAGTTAACGGTACCGGTCTTATCTTTGCCTTTTTTAACTCTTTTGGCTGGTTTTTCGATACCATGATCAACTGCATTTCTTAAAAGATGTGTTAAAGGATCTCCTAACTCATCAATGATTGACCTATCAAGTTCAGTCTGCTTACCTTCCATGATAAAGTCAATTTCTTTTTCACTGCTTTTAGAAAGATCTCTAATCATTCTAGGGAAACGGTTAAACATTACTCCAATTGGTTCCATTCTAATCTGCATTACAGTATGGTGTAGTTCCATGGTCACTCTATCAAGCTGAGGTAGGACATCTTTAAAACCCTCTGAATCGATATTTAAGGCTTCTAATCTTGTTTTATTAATAAGCAGTTCACCAATCATATTCATCAGTTTGTCTAATTTACCGATATCTACCCTAACAGAGGAAGATACTTCAAATGAAGAAGATGAGGAAGAAGAACTGCTTTTTTTGCTCTTCTTAGTTTTATCTTGTTTTTTATTATCTTTTACTTCTGTCTTTAATTTCTTGATTTTAATCTCTGATACATCGGTAATACCTTCAAACTCATCTACAATATTTTCTTTATCCTGATTGGAAATCATTAATATCTTTACTTTATCGTCTTCTAATTCAGCCTCTTCTACTTCGGCTGCTTTCGGCACTGATTTAAATACATGGCCTAACTCTCCCGCTGCTTTTAGAATCATAGAAGCCCTAACCTGTTTGAACTGGGTATCTGAATCAAGATATACATTAACGGCAAAGAGACTGTCTAGTTCTTTTTTGTTTTCATTTATGGTCTGCAGGTCATCTTCGGAAACTGAGAGATAATCTCCCCCGGCTGCCACTTCTACTTCTTCTTTTTCAGCTGTTATTACTTCTTCGGTACTATCTTCATTAATCTTCTTTTCTAACTGCTGTAAGTAATCACTAAAGTCAATTTCATCACTACCATCATCTTTGATTTGTTTTACGGTTTCTTCTATAAAGTCAATACCGGCAAATAATAAGTCAATTATTTCGGTATTTACCTTCATCTTATGGTTTCTAATCTGATCTAACATGTTCTCCATCTTATGGGTTAGTTCAGTTAGATTATTAAAACGCATGGTAGCGGCCATACCTTTTAAAGAATGAGCAGCTCTAAACAAGGAGTTCAAGACCTCCATATTCTCCGGATCATTCTCTAATTTCAGTATGTTATCATTTAAGATCATTAAGTATTCTTCTGATTCTGCAAAAAACATCTCTAAATATTCATTATTGTCACTCAATGTGGTTCCTCCTTAAAGTATATTCTTTAATATATATTAAAATTTAAAATTATCTACTGTTTCAGATAGTTTTTCAGCCATCTGGGCTAAGTTTTCAGCGGCTGTGACAATTTCTTGAGTAGAAGCACTCTGTTCTTCACTGGTGGCAGCAACTTCTTCGGCATTACTGGATGCTTCCTGACTGACAGCCGAGATTTCTTCTATTGAAGCACTTACATCATTGGTATTAGAGGCCATCCTTTCAGCTGATTGAGTAATATTTTCAATTAAACGTCTTAAATTCTGAGCAGCTTCATTGATTTCTTCAAAGGAATCTTCGGTAGTTTCAATTGCTCCCACACTATTGTCAACTGCATCTTCAGCTTTATTCATCTGATCAACTGTTTGATTTACATTGGACTGAATATCATTGATTAAGCCCGCAATCTTTTCAGTTGCCTGTGAGGATTCTTCGGCTAATTCTCTAATCTCATCGGCAACTACACTAAAGCCACGGCCCGCTTCTCCCGCTCTAGCTGCTTCAATAGCCGCATTTAAAGCAAGTAAGTTAGTCTGGGCTGAAATATCATTGATTAATTCTACGATATTGCCAATCTCTTGTGATAATTGGCCTAACTCATTGATTTTAGATGAAACAGCACTGGACTGTACTTTAACTTCTTTTACCTGTTCAATAGAATCATCAATCGCCTCATTACCTTCATTAATGTTATTCATCACATTATCAGCCTGGCCGTCCATATCATCTGATTTTTCTTTTACATTTTCTACCTGGTCAACTAGGCCTTCTACATTTTTACTGGTTTCATCAATTTGAGCAGACTGTTCTTCAGCCCCTGATGCTACTTCTTCAATGGCTGAACCAACTTCTTCGGCTGAAGCAGAAATCTCTTCACTGGAAGCAGATAACTGCTGGCTGGAAGAGGATAGATTATTTGAGATATTAGAAATCTCATTTACTACATCTCTTAAGTTATCGGTCATTTTATTAACCGCTTTGGCCAGACTACCTAGTTCATCTTTTCTATTAACATATTTATTAGCAACTTTTTGAGTTAAGTCTCCTTTTGCTACCTGACTGGTATGTTTTTCAACAGCCATAATTGGAGCGGTAATATAGTTACCTAAAAAGTAGGCAGCAGCGATTCCAATTAAGATCGTAATAGCTATGATGATTATAGTTCTCCAGATAGTGCTGCTAACTTGACTTAAGGCTTCCGCAGAGGTTAACTGCACTACTACTCCCCAACCCGTCTTATCTACCGGTGCATAGGAAGAGAGTTTCTCTTCTCCATCATCTATATAAAGGGCATTACCTTTATTACCATTCATCACATTACTGACCGGTTTTAAGTTTGATACATCTTTATTTTCCATAACTACTTCTTGGTCAGGGTGGGCGATTGTTTTACCGCTTTTATCTACAACAAATCCGTAACCAGTTTCACCCGGTTTACTTTGAGCAGCCAGTTCACTTAAAATACCCAGGTCAATACTGGCCCCTAACACACCGACAACCTCTCCCTCACTTTCAATAGGAGCTGCATATACTACAATTGGTACTCCCCTACTTCTTGAAATAATTACATCAGAAAAAGCAGATTTTCCTTTAATTGCAGATTGAAAGTATCCTCTATCAGATCTACTACCTAATTCTCCGGTTGTTTTATAGACCTGCATGCCGGTTTCATTCATTACATAGGCATTTGCTATATATTCACTCTCATTAACAAGCCGGTCTACTATTTTTTGCATATTTCCCACATGTAAATTACTTACACTTTGGGCTCCAGCTGTGGTATTAATCATACTTTCACTACTATCTAAAATATAGTCTACTTCTGTAGCCAGTCCCTCTGCCATAGCAAGATTTTCTTGATAAGTATTTTTCCTTATCATATCAGTATTGTTGTTAATCGAAATTAATCCAAATACGACTAATGGTACTGCCATTAAGGCTACTAAAATCAAAATCAGTTTCACCTTAAAGTTATTGAGTATCTTCATTAATAAATCCCCCTGCTTATCTTACTTTTTTAAAAATTACTATTGATAGTCTTCTCTATCTTTTTACTAAGCTTAATCTCAATATCTTATAGTTTATTACTATTTAGTTTGAAATTGTTCAACAGTATCTGATAGGTTTTCAGCCATTTTTGCTAAATCTTCCGCAGCGGTGACAATCTCTTGAGTAGAAGCACTCTGTTCTTCACTGGTAGCAGCAACTTCTTCTGCATTACTAGAGGCTTCTTGACTGACAGCTGATATTTCTTCAATAGATGCACTTACATTATTTGTATTATCGGCCATATTTTCAGCTGATCGCGTAATTTTTCCAATTAATTCTCTTAAGTTTTCAGCTGCTTGATTAATTTGTTCAAAGGAGTTTTCAGTTGTTTCAATTGCCTCTACACTATGGTCTACAGCTGATTCAGCTTTACCCATCTGATCTATTGTCTCCTTTACATTTGATTGAATATCATTAATCAAATCAGCTATCCTTTCGGTTGCCTGGGAAGACTCTTCGGCTAACTCTCTAATTTCATCGGCAACTACACTAAAACCCCGGCCCGCTTCTCCGGCCCGAGCAGCCTCAATAGCTGCATTTAAAGCAAGTAAGTTAGTCTGAGCTGAAATATCATTAATTAATTCTACGATATTACCAATTTCTTGGGATAAACTACCTAATTCATCAATTTTATTAGATACAGCACTGGACTGTTCTTTAACTTCTTTGACTTGTTCAATCGAATCATCGATTGATTGATTGCCTTCGTTAATATTACCCATTACATTATCAGCCTGGTCATCCATGTTGTCGGACATATTTTTGACATCTTCTACCTGGTTGACCAGTCCTTCTACATTATTACTGGTCTGTTCAATCTGAGCAGACTGTTCTTCTGCCCCAGAAGCCACTTCTTCGATGGCTGAACCAACTTCTTCGGCTGAAGCAGAAATCTCTTCACTGGAAGCAGATAACTGCTGGCTAGAAGAAGAAAGCCTGGTTGCAATCGTGGCAATCTCATTAATTATTTCACTTAAATTTTCTGCCATACCATTTATAGATTTTGTTAAGGTACCAACTTCATCTTTTCTATTTTGATATTTGGTTGGTAGTCTTGCACTTAAATCTCCCTGGGCAATACTTTCAGTAATATCGGCTGCTTTGGTAATTGGTTTTGCGATCTTGCCCCCTAGATAATACATGGTTCCTACAGCAATCAAAGTAGCAATTAAAGCTATGATAATCAAATAGTTTCTGGTTTGATTTACACTGGACATCACCTCTTGATTAGGAGCAGCTACCCCCATTACCCAGCCGTTTGATAATTTATAGAAACCGTTATTTAATTGTTGTTCATTATTTGTAATCTGAAAAGAACCACTTTGCTTATTAGTAATGTTGTTTACTACACCCTGATATCCTAATGTTTGTAAGGATTGATTAGTATCATACTTAGGATGGACTAAAAAGTTAGAGTTCTCATCCATAATATAGGCATATCCGGTATCATACGGATTAATTTGATTAATCTGATTTTTGATCTCATCAAAGGTTAAGTCAATACCGACCGTTCCAATAAATTTACCATTAATTACAATCGCACTGGTATGTGAAACCATATTGGCCGATAGGTCACCGGCTTCATATAAGAAAGGATCAGTCCAGACCGGTTCACCGGTTTTATAGGGCTGATAAAACCACTGCATGGCAGAGTCATCTTCATTATAGCCATCAGCCGTTAACTGAGGTTGTCTGGTTAAGTTTCCTTCTTTATCTTTGGTAAAGTAAATATCATGGGCACCTGCTACTACATCTGGATTGAAAAATATATAGGCCCCTAAAATACCATCCGTTGTTTTAGTAATTTCCTTGATAGTAGGAGTTATATATGACATATAAGAATCCATGTATCTAGGACTTTCCATCTGTTCTATATTAATCGTACTATTAATATAGGCTTCAACTGCCCTTACTTTACTATCTATACGTTCTAAATCCTGACTGAAATCATTAGCATACTGGCCTGCCATAAAGACTAATTTTTGATTTGCTTCATTTTTAATATTGTTACCTGACATAAACAAACTAAATGAAACAAATACAATAGACATAATAACTATAATTACTGCTACAGGTAAAATAATCTTATAGCTTAGTTTTTTCAAATTACTCAACCCTTTCTATTTTAATATATATTTTCAAAAATAAAGTTGGATTTTTTTATAAATATTGACTAGATAATCAGCTGCTTTTATAATTTTAGTTCATTTTAATCTAGTATAAACTGTTTATATTATTAAACTAATGATTCTAAACTTAAACCAACTTCAATAATTTCACCATCATGATCTTTGACCATCGCAAATTTATATAACTTATTATCCTCTATCCGGCGGTGGATAGGGGTTAATACTTGTTGAACATTTTCTTCTACAAAGCGCCTCGCCCATTCATTGATTTCAAAGAGATTTTCTCCTAAAATACTTTTAATTGTACTTTTTACAAACTCACCTTCTTCACTAACTATATAGATTTCATCGATATCTGATTCATTCTTTATTTCAAGGAGAGTCTGGTTAGTAATCCCGTCAGCTCTTTTTCTTTCCATGATTTTGTCACATAAGTTTAACATGGTTTCATCCATCGCTTTGGCTGCAAAGAAGTTTCTTAAATCAACTGAATTTTCATCGACAATTTTAACCTTCTCTTCTATTTCAGATAACATATTCTGTTGATTTTCAATAGAAGCAGTTACTTCCTGACTATTAGCAGCTGTTTGTTGTGAAATTGAAAGAATCGTACCAAATGACTTTTGGGTTTCATCAATTATCTCGGTAACTTCCTGGGTATCTTCTTTTAGATTATCAATCATCTGATAGTTATCAGAAACAATATCATGTAGTTGTGAGATTTTTTCACCTAATTTTTCTGTTCTCTCATCCTGTTCATGGATGATTTCAACATTTTCATCCATCCAGTTAACAGTGGTATTAATCTGGTTATTTACACTATCCATAACTTCATTAATATTATCTACTAATTTATCGACATCCATGGAAAAATCTCTTATTTCACGGGCTAATACTCCAAAACCACGGCCAGCATCTCCAGCTCTGGCAGCCTCAATAGATGCATTTAGGGCCAGTAAAGCGGTTTGATTTGAAACCTTTTCAATTGAACCAACTATTTCTGTCATCTCTTCAAAGTTATCCTGCAGTGTATTCATCTCTTCTTTAGTCTGCTGGATAATATTCTTATTTTTATTAGACTTATCTATTAGTTCATTAATAGATTGATTACCGGTTTCTGCTATATCGGCTGCTTTTCCAGAACTTTTAGCAACCTCTTTTGTGTTTTCAAATGTTTTGTTTACAAAGATTAATATTTTTTCTATCTCTTCATTGGTATCTTCTAAGTTAATAGACTGCTCTTCGGCCCCATTGGCCACTTCAGTTACTGCTGAATTAATCTCTTCTGTGGTCTGGTAAACTTCTTTTACTTTATCATCAAGATCCTCTACATCTTCTGAAATTTCAACTGAAGTCTGGATTGAATCTTTAAAAAGGCGCCTGATATCGGTCAAAATCTTATTAAAAAAGTCAGCAATATCAGCATACCGGCTGTTTGCAGATAAATCTATTCTTTGTCTGAAGTCTCCTTCAGATATTAATTTTAATTTTTCTAAAAGTTGCTGTTTACTCTTTCCCCCCTTAAAGCTGTTTGAGATAATATAAACGGCTATTAATACTATACTTAAAATCACCTCAATAAAAAGATAACTGAATCCTAAATAGTTTCCTATATAGCGTGATATAATTGGATTTAAAACCAGTAGAATAAATAGTATGATGTTTTTTGGTTGCAGCAACGACATCAATAATCTCCCCTTTGATTAAATTTTTAAAAAATATAAATATATTATAACTGCTGACTTTACAGCAGTAATCTTAAATTTACCTAATAATCCCGTTCTTATACTTTAATTCGTATTATTTAAATTATTATTAAGTATCCATTAACTTTATTAAGTTAAATTAACTCCCAAATGATAGTTATTTTTAGCTTATACACCGGTAAATAATAATTTCTATTTTTCCGTACATATAATTAAGATTTTTAATATAAGTTCTTTAAACAAAAAGTAACTTTTGTAAACAAAATACAATTTTAAATATAAAAAAAGGAACATTTTAATATTTAAAGAATTATTTACTACGGAGGGTAAACATGAGAAAACAATCACCTACTAATCGCAAACAATTTTTTGTTATTTTAGCTTTAATAATATTTTGCTCAATTTTGAGTTTTCAACACTTTGAGCTGTTCCACCTTTTAGTTGCAATCTATAGTATTATTATAGGTTCTATAATATTTATTATTGTACTAAATACAAACCAGTTAGTATCCAATAACTACTATATTTTTTTAGGAATAGCTTTTGGCTTTATAGCGATATATGAATTTATCCATACAATTTATTTACCGGGTGTAAATATATCTTATTTTGATTCAAGGGAGATCGCCGCCCAAATCTGGTATATAAGTCGTTTTAGCCAGTCTTTAGCTATTTTACTATCCTTTATATTTGTTAATAAGGTAGTAAAAATTAAATATTTGATAGCTACTTTTTTAATATACAGTATTTTAATACTATCTCCGATCCTCTATTTTAAAATAAATATCTTCAACTACTTACCGGTCCTGAAACTTTCTGGTTATCAATTTCAATATAGTTATCTAATTTTAATTATCCTGATTATCTCACTTTTTGTTTTAAATAAGCGCAAAATTACATTTAGTGAGTTTCATTATCATAATATGACCACCGCTATTATCTTTTTTATTATATCCGAACTGTTTTTTATATTACCAGCTAATTTTACGTCTTCTGCTAATACATTTGGCCATCTTACCAGACTATTATCCTTTTATTTTATCTATCGTTCTATTGTGGTCAGTGGACTAAAAGAACCCTACAATACTATTTTTTATAAACTCACTAAATCCAACAAAAGATTAAGTGACCTCAATCAGATCTTAAATGTTGTTAAAAATATTCATGAGACAATAAATGAAGACTTTGAACTTAATAACCTTTTCGATAAGGTTGTAAATATCTTAATTAAAAAAGAAGACTATCAAATGGCTTTTATCGGTGAATATATTAAAGATAATAAGGAATTGAAAATAGTATCTTCTGTAGGAGTTTCTAGTGATTTTCTCAAAAAAGAAACCCTGGATATAAATAAAGATAATAGTGCTGTGACCCAGGCTATTAAGAAAAGAAAAATAATAAGAGATTATAATCCCCAGGCAATCTTAAATATTTTTGAAAAAATTGATGAAAACGTTCATAACTCACTGATTTCACTACCCATTATTTATGATGGCAGTGTTTACGGGGTGTTAGTAATCTCCTCTTATCGGGAAGAGGCTTTTAATGATCAAGTTTTAGAACATTTAAGTAAAGTTACTCAAAATTTAGGAGTAGCCATCACAAGATATTTCACCCAACAAAAGATCCGCTATATGTCTTTTCACGATCAGCTCACAGGATTATATAATAAAAATTTCTTTAATGAAGAGATTAACCGGCTTGATACTAGCCGTAAACTACCGATTAGTATTATTGTAACTGATTTTAATGACCTTAAACAAATCAATGACAGTTATGGTCACAAAACGGGTGATAAGTTTTTAAAAACTTATGCAAATATTTTAAAGAAAAATTCCCGGCAGGAGGATATTATTGCCCGTTGGGGTGGAGATGAATTTGTAATTCTCCTACCCAATACTAATTCAGAAACTACTGAAAAACTTCTGGATCGTTTAAAACAGACAGTACAAAAAGTAGAAATTAAAGGGGAAAAGATGCAGATAGCTTTCGGTTATGCAGTTAAGGAAAAACCTACTCAAAATATTGATGAAATCTTTCGGCAGGCAGATCAAAACATGTACCACAATAAAAAGGTAATGAAAAATAATTATAGGGAAAATCAAGTGTAAACCACCTGATTTTCCCTCTTTTTATCAATATATATGATTTTTTTATTTTAAACTTATTTGAATTTCTTTTGACTTTTCTAAGATATCAGGATAAAGCTTATAAATCGGTTTATCGGTGTGTTTATAAAGACTTAATAATTCGTCATAAAAGGCTGGAAACTTAATAAAGCCCCGTGCTTTCATAGTATCATTCGTATTTTTTAAGAACTTATTATATACTTCTCTATTATAATTGTCATGCACATATAAGCAGGCCGTAGCCCAGGTCATATACTCATTAAAGGTTAACGCACTATTACCATAACCAC
>CAYSHP010000042.1:0-3126 GCA_964430875.1 uncultured Halanaerobiales bacterium | reverse complement strand
ATTATTAAAATTAAAAGTAACCTTTTTTTGTCGTACTTTAAATGCAATGTTCAAATCGCTCCTTTATTCATAGTTTTTATATAAGTATCCCTTCCAGTTACTAAAAAAGGCCTCTTTAGATAAGCCAAAGATCCCTTTATAGTTATTGGGGGATTTAATCAATCTAATCAACTTATCATAACTATACATATCAACTATATACTCCACAATGGTACCTGAAACTGTATAACCAAAGTTTTCATAAAAGTTACTTTCTAAATCTTTTATAGTTGGCACCTTTTCAGCTCTGATAATCTGTTTGATATGATTTGGATTAACCTGTTCTGCTTCATAAAGGGAAATTCCTTCATTTAACCAAATGGGAATATTTCTATTTATTTTATTGGTAGAAATATGCACAAATTCATGAACTGCTATCTTTAAGATACTTTCATAGTTGTGCACTTTACCCGGATTTAAGGGGGATACAAAAGCAATTTTATAGCTGCTTATTGCTTTACCCACGATACCGGGTGATTTATTAGTTACTTTAGCTCCTTTATGAAAACTATTAACATCGGGATAAATAGTAATCTTAACTTGTCTGTTTAATTTAACATTATACTTATTTAATATTTTATTATAATACTTCTCTAATCTGTTATTAATCTCACTGATTGGTTCATCTTTTTGATAATAGGTATAAGTGAAATGCTGCATCTCTTTTGAATATTCTTGACCTTGCTCAGCCTGTATAGCCAATGTTAAAAGAGCCGTCAACAAAATGGTCAATGACAACACTAATAGCGTCTTTTTATTCATTTTCCACTTTCCTTTCTTTATTCTTTTTTGTTAAATTAATTTTCAATTTTTAATTTATAGATATGGTCATCACCAGTTCTGGGATTTCCGCGCCCATCTCTATTACTAGTTAGTAGATAAAGGTCTGCATCTGGTCCTTTGGTTACTTCTCTAAACCTACCATAAACACCGCTGTAATTGCCTTCCGCAAACCAGCGTTCTATTTTCTCTACTTTATATTGATAACCTCCCTGATGAGTTAATTCAATATTAATCAAGGCACTACTACCTAAAGTTGCTACAAAAAGTTCATTATCAAAAAATTCCAGGCCAGAAGGTGGAGTAGCCTGTGGCCACATAATCAAAGGATTTTCATATTGACTGTCTTCTAGATAGCCTATTTTGGCCGGCCATCCGTAGTTACCACCTGGTTTAATTACTTTTATTCGGTCTCTACCATGTAAGCCCTCTTCTCCAGAAGGACCGTGATCAGATATAAAGAGGTGACCGGTTTCCGGATGCCAGGCTAAACCCTGAGGATTACGGTGACCTAAACTGTATATATAAGAATTGTCGTAGGGATTATCTTCAGGTATAGAACCATCGGGATTCATTCTTAAGATCTTACCACCTAAGTTATCCATACTCTGCGCAATTGTGCGATTCCAGGTATCACCAGTTGTAACATATAATTTATTATCAGGCCCAAAAGCAATCCGCCCTCCATTGTGGACCCGGCTAGCTGGTATTTGATCAATGATTACTTCTTCGTTTTCTCCATAATTACCGCGGTCTGTTAAACGAGTAACCCGGTTATAGAGCGTACCCGCTTGATTGCGATAGGTATACATTATATAAATATAGGGTTGCTCGTTAAATTTAGGATGGTGAGCAATACCCATCAGTCCACCTTCTCCAATAGCAGCAACTTCGGGTTCATAATAAGGTTCTTCCCTTAAATTACCATCTCTTATTAATCTAATGGTACCAGTTCTCTCAGTTACTAAGGCTCTCTTGCTATCTGGTAAAAAGCTAAGGTGCCAGGGGATATTCAAACCCGTAATCCAGCTATCTACTTTTACACCATCTACTTCTTTTTTAAATACGTCCTCAACAGTCTGTGGAGCTGTACCGACTTCTATATCTGCTTTACTTAAAGGACTGAAAGTTAGAATTAATATTAATGAAATCATCAATACAGTTAACTTTTTCACCTTATCCACCTCACTTTCTTTTTATCTATTTGAACATATAAAAATATAATCCTTTTTTTAATTTATCATATTTTTTTATGTTCAAATTATTTTAGTTTTTCTTTTTAAAAATGTCATATTTTTTCTTTATTTACATTAAAAAAGCCCCTTCTATCTTTACTATTAGGAAGGGACTTAAAAATCATTTTCTGTTTTTGATTTTTTAACATAAGGATTATCTTTGCCGATCATTTATTATCTCACCACCTTATTAGTATATGTATAATTTAATCCTTATATTCTTTAATTTTTAGTACCTTTTTTTAATTTAATCATTTCTTTTTCCTCCTGTCATTATTTTTTATAGTCCTGTTACTTTATATGAAGCTAACTTAGTATTAAATCTTCTTTTGCTTTTATACTGTTGGTTATAACTTGCATCCTCTAATCTTAAAAATTGTTTTAGATTACTCATCTTTTTACCTCCTTATAATTTTTTTGTTTTTCCTACATTAATTCACTTCTGTACTCTTCAATTTGAATATTGTCTTTTAATCTCTGCTTTCTGTTTTTTCTAAAGTTTTTATCTTCAATTGAAAAGAAATCATTTAATTTTTTATTAAACATTTTGTCACCTCCTTAAATCATTATGTAAGTCTTTGGCTTAAAAGTATTGGTTAATGTATTCGTCTGCAACTCTATTTTGCTTTTTATTTAGTTTTATTTCTTTACGCCAGTTTCTGTCTTCGATCAATCTAAACTTATTATTTTTAAACATTTTGTTCCCTCCTTTTTTGTTTATTTCTTTATTCTACTTACATTATAATAACTAATTTAATGTTTGTCAAGTAAAATATTAATATTTTTAATTATTTTTTCAATATATTTAATTATTTTATTAATTTTTGTTAATTTTAGGCTTTTTTAACCGCTTTATATTAATAATATCATATAAATAGGCCTAATATATTAATATTTATTATTAATTTATTAAGATTTTATTAAATATATTAATTTTTTTAATTAAAATATTAACTTTTTTTGGCATAAAAAAATATCCCACTTACAGTGGGAATATTTTAAGAGTTTTTATTTTCTTTTTTCATCAAAAATGTAGCAAGGAAACTCCATCTAAATCTTGCCTTTGATTTAG
>CAYSHP010000041.1:0-20565 GCA_964430875.1 uncultured Halanaerobiales bacterium | reverse complement strand
TCAGATAAAATATAGAAGATAGAATTATCAAAAGCCCTGCAAAGGGCTTTTTTATATTTACATATTGAATACTTATAAATATACTCAACTTTATAAAATTATTAAATAGTCTAAATATGAGTATTAAAACAACTATATAAGAGTATTTGTAACTTAATATAGTTTAATTGGGAATAAATGTGTTTAATAATATAAGAGAGTATTTCGTGAATATATATAAGAATGAAAATACAACTTTTATATATTTATTTATTCAAATATAAAAAAGAGTTGTAATTTTAAATGCTAAGGGAGGTTAGTTTGCACTAAATAATTTTAAAAACAGAGGGGAGAGGTAGTAAAGAATGTTTAATCTGAATTTAAGAAAAATTTTGATAATTCTATTTTTACTCATTGGAATAGTTCCTTTGGCTGTTGCCGGATTCTTACTATTTAATAATGCCCAGGGAGAAATTGAAAGCAAGGTTACAAAATCGATGGATATGTATGGTAAAATAACTGATAGTAGCTTAGAAGACTATTTTGTTGAAAGAGAAGGAGATACTAAAATATTAGCTTTAAATAGTGATATTAGAACTGGTTTATCTGAATATCAGACTCAAAACTTAAATACTGATAGTGAAAATTGGCAGGATAATATCAATACTTTAGAGCAATTTCTACCACAATTTGTTGAAGAATATGGATATGCCTTTGCATTTTTAACTGATGTAAATGGGAATGTTGTTTACAGCACTACCCGGGATGTACCTTTAGGGACCGATTTGTCAAGTAGAGATTATGTTGACCGTAGTATAGATGGTAATTTAAATTGGTCAGAATTATTCTTTTCCGGAGTAACCAACAGTAATGTTTTAGTCGTATCAACACCAGTATATGCTAATAATAATTCTAATGAACTTATTGGTACCGCGAATTTAACACTTAACCAAGATAAGATAGATTCAATTGTACATAGCGGTTTAGATTCTTTAGGTGAATCTGCCGATGCCTATCTAATAAACAGTGATGGCTTACTTTTAACTAACACCCTTTTAGGTGAGTATCAGGAAAACGCTGCTTTAGAAGAATCTATAGATACCAAAGCAGTTGAGCTATTAGCAGGACCGTTGAGAAATGAAAACTTTAATTTTTCTACTACAGGTCATTATAAAGAATATAGAGATGTACCAGTAGTAGGACAGCTTATGGTAACTAAGATTGGTTCTGAACCGGCCGGTTTAATAGTAGAGATTGATCAGGCGGAAGTCTTTGCAGGTGTAAATAGTCTTAGAACTTATTTGTTCATTATTATAGCGGCAGTGGCCATAATTGCGGTTTTAGTTGCTTACTTTAGTGCAAATAAAATATTTAATCCACTCGATAGGTTCCAGGAACTTTTTGCAGAACTTGCGATGGGAGATTTGACTGTTTCCTATCCAATGAAAAAAGTTAACTGTTCTCAAATTATGGAATGTGGTGTAAAAGACTGTCCTGATTATGGTAAAGATGCTGTAACCTGTTGGTTTGATGTAGGTAGTTATGCACCTGAATTTGATAAGGAAATACACTGTCCTAAAATTTTAACAGGTGAATATGATTCTTGTGAAGAATGTGTAGTATATAAAAAGGTTAATACGAATGAAATTAAAACTTTAGGTGCTTGGTTTAATAAATTAGTTCAACAGTTAAAAGATATTATTTCTAATGTGGCTGAAATAGCAACTGATCTTTCATCTTCTAGTGAAGAACTATCAGCCTCTAGTGAAGAGATATCTGCTTCGGCTGAACAGGTAGGTACAGCAATTCAGGAAGTTGCTTCGGGAGCCGAGGAACAAACTGCTCAAATAGAAGAAACCCGGGGTAATGTAAATAATTTAACTGATAAAATTGATAATGTAGAAGGTATGTCCGGAGATATGGATCAACAAGCGGACAATGTGATGAGAAATATCAATGAAGGTAATGAATCTATAAATGATTCTATAGATCAGGTTAAAGAAGTTAAAAATCAATCCAGTGCTGTTTCATCTAAAATTAGTGAACTGGGTGATTTATCAGAAAAAATTGGTGATATCGTAGAATTAATCAATGGAATATCAGCTCAGACCAATCTTTTAGCTCTAAATGCAGCTATTGAAGCAGCTAGAGCGGGAGAAGCGGGCCGCGGCTTTAGTGTTGTAGCTGATGAAATCAGGGAATTAGCGGAAGAATCTTCTGATGCAACTGAACAGATTGCATCATTAATTGATGATATACAAGCCGGTGTAGAAGATACCGTTCAACAGATGGATAAAGCAGAAGATGCAGTTAGTGATGGAGTTGAAGCAATTGAAACTACGGAAGGTTCCTTTGGTGAAATTAATGCAGCCGCTGAAAATCTGCGTGGATTGATAGGAAAAATTTCCAGTGCAGCAGAAGATATGGCGGAAAGCAGTAATAAAGTTGAAAGTGCCATGGGAGAGATTGCCTCTGTTAGTGAACAGGCTTCTAGTAATGCAGAAGAAGTTGCTGCATCCAGTGAAGAGCAAAGTGCTTCTACCCAGGAAATAGTTAATGCATCAGAAAACCTTGCTCAGATGGCACAAGAACTATCTAAATCAGTTGATCAGTTTAAAATGTAAATAGATATATTATGAAGTCTTAAAAATAAGCCCTGAGAGGGGCTTATTTTTTTTGTATATGCTAATAGTCTACTATTTTGACGTTTATAAGATGTTTATAGGAGCATATAAGAGTTAAACAGTGCTTAGAGTATTTCTTGAAATTTAATAAATAAATAAAAATGTCGGTGTATTATTATAGAGTACTAAATTTATATTTTGTAAAAATTTCCAATGTATATCTTTAATAAGGATAGTTTATATTTGTTGATAATAACATAATTAAAGGTAATAGGTAGCTATCCTTAATATGACCCACTACTCGACTATTTTATTATATTAAGGATAGCCTTTTTCTTTTTTAAAAGCAGATACAGTAATTTGCAATTATTTAAAAATGATAAATTTTGTTTAGACCTTTAAACACTAAATCTAATATCTACAATGATAAATATATAAAATAGAGGTAACAAATTATGAAAAGATTATTTTATACATTAACAGCTGCAATGATAATATCTTTAATATTTTTATTATTCTTTTTTTATATTGGAGTTTTTTCACCGCTGCGAGATGAATTAGGAGCAACACTTATTGAGGACTTCAAAAGTACGGTTTCAATTACTGAAATCAATGTTGAAAATTATCTTAGCCGTTGCCAGCAGGGAGCCGAAAGCCTCTCAAGTCGAACCATGATAAAAAACAAACTTTTTGATTATAAAAATGATAAATTAAGTTTTGAGGGCTTAAAGAATTATACCCAACCCAAATATGAAGATGGGGCTGCAGTTTTAGGCCATGTCCTTGCCTCTTATCGATTTACAGGCAAGCAAGTGATTGCAAAATGTGAAAAACCTGAAATTAAATTAGATATAAATATTAATCAGTATAATAAAAAGATAACAAGTACTATTATAACTGTTTTAAATAATAAAAAATTAGTAATCATAAATTCACCAATTATTAAAAAAGATCAATTAATTGGCAATGATATAGTTGTATTTGATATAACACCTCTTTTTAAACAGTTAAATGAAGATCGTATTAACTATGAAGTGATTAAAAGAGAAAATATAAATAATACCTTTGTTAACAGCAAAGAGGAAGTTAAAAGTTACAGGCAGATTTTGGATACTAATTATTGGTTAAAGGCCCAATTGCCAAAAGCAAAACTGAATAAGGGGCTGAATGATTTAATTACTAAAATTGTGACCGGTCTAATTTTCTTATTAATTATTATCATAATAATTTTTGGTTTTATAATAAACCAAACCTATAATAAAGTTATTAAAAGTTTAAGAGATAAGATTGAAAAGATTACCGAACTCTCTGAAACAGATTATATGTTAAACATATATAACCGCTCAAAGTTTATGGAAGAATTAAAAAATGAGATAAAAAGGGTAAATAGATATGGTAATAATCTATCTTTAATAATGTTAGATGTTGATTATTTTAAAGAAATAAATGATCGCTATGGACATATGACCGGTGATCAAATTTTAATTAAACTTACCGAAGTTATCAATAGGAAGATTCGAGATTTAGATATTTTTGCCCGTTATGGTGGTGATGAATTTATTATCATAACACCTAATACTGATTTAGATGAAGCAGCTAAATTAGCGCAGAGATTGCGAGAATCTATAGCAGAAACTAATTTTGAAAATTTACAAGGAGTTACCTGTAGTTTTGGGGTGGCTGAATACAGCAGTCAGGATAATATTGATTCCTTTATTAAAAAGGTGGATGATGCTCTTTATCAGGCAAAAGAAAATGGTAGAAACAGAGTGGAGAAGAAAAAATAATATATCTTATAAAATAACTTCCTTAATATCTATCAATACATTACATTCAGCAGTTTAAATATTTTCCTAATAATTATTTGGGGGTTAAACTTGTGAACTATATATATAAAAAAATTGATAATATGGATAAATTAAAACTGGGTGATCATACAGTTTTACTTTATGAGGATGAAGTAAATATAATATCTTCTCTTGTTTCGTTTATAGAGGCAAGTTTAAAGCGGGGAGAAAAATGCCTATATATTGAAGGCGATGCTGATACTAAACTATTAATTGCTACTTTAAAAAAGCAGTTAGATGATTATGATAGATATTTAAAAAACTCTCAACTTCATTTTTTATCAAAAGAGGAAACCTATGCTTTGAGCAATAAATTTAAAGCAGATGAGATGATTGATCTGATTAAAGAGGAAGCTGACCAGGCTTTAAAGGAAGGCTTTAAAGGCTTAAGTATTACAGGTGAACTAAGTTGGGTTTTGAATTTTGAAAATGGTAAAAGAGAAATCATTGATTATGAATGGAAATTAAATGATAGAATATTTCATGATTATCCTGTAGTCGCTTTATGTAGATATAATATAGATAAATTTGAGGCTGAAATAATCAAAGCAGTGATTGAACTACATCATTATATCGTTTGGAAAGGTGAAATACATGAAAACCCCTATTATATAAAGCCAGAAGGCTATAAAAATAATAAGGTAGTAGATTTTGAGATTAAAACCTGGCTGGAAAATATTAAAAAGTATAAAAAAAGAGAAAGTGTTTTTAAAGATAAACTAATTGAAAAAGAAAATGAATATGAATTTCTTTTTAACCAGATCAGTGATGCAGTCTATCTACATGAAATAGTGGGTAAAGGTAAGTTCAGTGACTTTATTAAAGTTAATAAGGCAGCCAGTAAAATGTTAGGTTACAGCCGCACAGAACTCTTGCAATTGTCTCCACATGAAATAGTTGATAAAAAAATTCAAATTGATAAGCATGATTTATTCGATAGTAACCTATCTCACAGTCATAATATCACCTATGAATCAATCCATATTAGCCAAGGAGGCAAGGAAATTCCGGTTGAAATGAACTTAACTTCCTATGCAAAGGGTGGACGCAAATACCTGTTAGCAATTGTTAGAGATATTACGAAGAGAAGAGAAGATGAAAGTAAATTATTAAATGCTAAAAACAAACTACAAGCTAAAAACGAAGAGTTAGCAGCTAATAATGAGGAAATTAGGGCGATCAATGATGAATTAGAATCTTCCTATCAGGAATTAGATAGATTAACAAATAATATGGAAAGTATAATAGAATTAATCTCTAAAATAGAAGTTGATATGACAGAAGAGGAATTTCTTTCAGTAGTATTAAGAAATTCAATAGACTTAATAGAAGAAGCAGATGCGGGCTTAATTTATCTATTTAAAGATAGAGAAGTTCAATTTATAGAAGGAGTCAATTATGACATAAACATGTTGAATAACTTAGGGATTAAAAAAGCCTACATAAAAACACATTTGGGTAAGAGTTCAGAACATATCACAAACAATTCGGTTTTAGATCTTTTTAAAACCCCGGATGAGGTTTATGAAAGTTTTATAGGTAATACCACAACAGTTAAATCATCACTATTTATCAATTTAAGAATAAATCAAAAGGTAATTGGAAGACTTTCTTTAGATATTTTAAAAGGTAATGAAAAAACCTTTAGTGAAGGTTCGAAAAGATTACTTAGTTCTTTTGAGCGCCTGGCTTCTTCATATCTAACCTTAAAGAGATATAATAAATTGCAGACTAAGTTTACCGATGATGTTATCGTCTCTCTAACTAACCTGTTAGAAATCCATGATAAATATACTAAAGGTCATAATGAAGAAGTGGCAAATATGGGCCGTAAGATTGCTAAGAAGATGGGTTTAGACCAGCAGATGCTCAAAAACACTTATCGGGCAGGTCTTTTACATGATATAGGTAAAATAATAATACCCGAGCATATCTTAAATAAAAAAGGCAAATTAACCGATGAAGAGTTTGATATTATAAAAAAACATCCTGAATGGGGTTTTAAAGCCTTAAAGAATTCAGAAGAACTATATGACCTAGCAGAATATATTTTATACCATCATGAAAGATGGGATGGTAAGGGCTATCCAAGCGGTTTAAAAGGTGAAGAAATCCCCCTTGTTTCACAGATATTAACATTGGCTGATGCCTGGGATGCTATGAATTCTGAAAGATCATATCGTAAACCTCTTACAGAACAAGAGGCCTTAGAAGAGATTATTAAAAACAAGGGCAAACAGTTTGCTCCTGAGGTAGTTGAGAACTTTCTTAAACTTAAAGAGCAAACCAGATTAATATATAAATAATAATCACGAAGGAGGTAATTAATTGAAAAGTGAGCTAAAGGTTGCTGATGTTATTCTCAAAAAAGACAAAAAAATATTAAATAGAGCAGAAAAAGTAGTTGATAAATATCAAAAAAAAGATTATGTAAAGTATAATGAATACCTCTATTTATATGATAAATTAAAAAATTTAATGGAACAGATCTATTTCATCTCTAAAATCAGTGACACTTATCAAACAAAATTGATTAAAGCCAGAGAAGAATTAGAAGAAAAGATTGCTGAAAATAGTAAGGTGGAACAGCAATTAAATGAAAAAATCAAAGAATTAAAAAACATTTCTACCCGTGATCAATTAACCGGACTATATAACAGGCGAGAGTTCGAAAAGGTTATCAAAGATGAATGGAGATATGCCATTAGAGAAAGTGAACCTATTTCTTTAATTATGATAGATATAGACAATTTTAAGGCTTTCAATGATAATTACGGCCATTTAGCTGGAGATAATTGCCTGCAAAAAATAAGTAAGACTATGGAAAACGCTTTGAAAAGGCCGCGTGATTTCCTAGCCCGTTTTGGAGGAGAAGAGTTTGTAGTAATACTACCGGAAACAGATGAGGCCGGGGCTAAACATATGGCTGAAAGAATTAGAAAAAAGGTTTTTGCATCAAAAATTCCACATAAATATTCTAATGTAGAAGATTATCTAACAATTAGTCTGGGTGTTGCTCATACAGATGATGCTGAACTATTTTTATTTGAAGAGTTACTTGATGAAGCTGATAAGGCTCTTTATAAAGCAAAAGAAAACGGCAGAAATAAATATTGTTTTAACAAATTAACATTTTAATGGGGAGTGAAATAAAAACATGGAAGAGATGGATATTTTAAAATTAAGAAATAACTTGAATAAATACGGAGTATTAATGAGTTTTACAGGTCCTTTTTCACAGGGGATTATTGAAGAAATAGGTGATGCCTTAAGAAACTATCTGGAAACAAAAATAGATTCAAGGGGTGAAATATTTAAAGTTTTCTCAGTCTTTATTGAACAAACACAAAATATAAAAAATTATGCCTATCAACTACCTGATAAAGAAGTACAGGAAGAGATATTAATGTCAGGTGTTTTAAATATTGGTTATAAAGATGAAAAGTATTTCGTAAGCTCCGGTAATCTTGTTAAAAACAAGGATGTACCCGAATTAAAAGAACGTCTAGAAGAGATTGAATCTTATGATAGAAGGGAATTAGCTAGTGCTTATAGAGAGGTTTTAAGATCTAACAAAGATTCTGATGAACAAGGAGCCGGTTTAGGTTTAATCGAAATGGCCAGAAAAGCAAGTGAACAAATAGTTTTCGACTTTGAAGAAGTTGAAAATGATTATAGCTTTTTTACGTTAATAATTAGAATATAATAACTGTAGGAGGGTAAAAATGGAACCTATTAATATTGAAGCAACTAAATCTTCACCAGAGATTAAATTTAAACCTGAAGATAAGGTATTAAAAATAAAAGGAGAGTCTTATCCAGAAGATTCTTTTAGTTTTTATAAAAAGATCTTTGATTTATTAGAGGATGTAAAAGAAGAATATGAAGAATTTACAATTGAAATTGAGGTAAGTTATTTAAATACCTCCAGTACAAAGTCTTTTATGAATCTCTTAGACATTGCTGAAGAGGGGTATCAAGATGGTAATGATTTTAGTGTAGACTGGTATTATAAAGAAGATAATGAACATGCCTATGAACTGGCGCTTGATTTCCAAAGTTATTTAGAATTACCTTTTAATATAATTGCCAAAGATTAAAAATATTTATACAGGTAAGGAGCGAGTTATGATGAAAGATAAAAAAAGCATGAAGTCACAAATAATAAAAATAGTAATAATAGTATATATTATAACCAGTATAGCTTCTTTTTCTCTTATCTATTTAACTTTGGATAATAAAATTGAGGAATTAGGTACTAAATTTTCCATACAGTATTTATTAAAAGAAAAAAATAGGATCACTACTCCTATTGAAAAAGAAATTGCTCTTTCCCAAAAGTTAGCTGATACCCCTACTATAAAAAAATGGGCCCAAAATGAAAAAAATGAAGATCTAAAAGAAAGGGCTATTGCAGAACTAGAAAGTTATCGAAAACATTTTCAGGATAAAAGTTACTTTTTTGTTATTCACGATTCTGGTAATTATTATTTCAATAATAAAAAAGATGAATTTGCCAATAATCAATACCGTTATACACTTGATCCTGAAAATGAAAAAGACAAATGGTATTTTAAAACCATGCAAGAGGTAGATGACTTTATCTTAAATGTCAATTATGACCGGGTATTAAACACCACGAAACTCTGGATTGATGCAATTATTTATAACAATAATGGTCAAAAGGTTGGAATGGCCGGTACTGGCTTTAGCTTAGATCAGTTTTTAAATAATTTCTTAGAAACTGACAGTCCTTATATAACACCTATTATGTTTGATAAAAAAGGTTTTGTACAGGCTCATCAAAATGAAGAATACATAACCTTATCTGCAATAAGTGCTAGTTTGGCCCAAGAAAAGAATAAAACCATTTTTGATTTATTAGGTACAGAAGACCAGGCTAAAATTAGGTCTATCATGCAGAATTTACAGTCTGAAAATAAGGAAGTAAGTACAGCTGATATTTTAATAGATGGTAAAAATAGAATTGCAGCTGTTTCCTTTATACCTTCTATTAATTGGTATATTATGATATTATTAGATACATCTGAGATTTTTAGTATTTGGGACTTTACGCCCACTATTTTAATATTAGTGTCTTCCCTTTTACTGTTAGTAATTGCAATTGTCTACTTTATAAATAAGATAGTAATAAATCCCATAAATAAACTGACAGGCTTTACAGAAGTTATTGCAGCCGGTAATTATGATAAAACAATAGACATAAAATCTAATAACGAACTTGGTAAACTGGCGGATTCCTTTAATAAAATGGCTGCTACAATTCGAGAACATACCAATAATCTAGAACAGTTAGTTCAAAAGAGGACCGAAAAACTAACAGAAACAAATCAAGAATTATCAAAGAAAAATAAAAAGATTATGGATAATATTAATTATGCAAAATATATACAGCGTTCAATTTTACCAGAGACTGAAGATTATCAAGAATACTTTGCTGATAGTTTCATTATCTGGAAACCGCGCGACTTAGTAGGAGGAGACTTTTACTGGGTAAAAGAAATAGATAATAGATTATTAATTGCTGTTATCGACTGTACAGGCCATGGGGTACCAGGGGCTTTAATGACGATGACCACGAATGCGGTATTAAATAGAATTGTAGATAAAGATCATATAAAAGACCCAGCTAAGTTATTAAACAAACTAAATATTGTCTTAAAAGAAACTCTTCATAAAAGTGATGAAAATAACGATCATAAAAGAGATGACGGTCTTGATATTAGTCTCTGTTCAATCGATAAAAGCAAGCAAAAATTAATGTATGCTGGTGCAAAGATGTCACTTTATTATACTGAAAACGGTGAAGTTAAACTTATTAAAGGTGATAGACAGAGTATTGGTTATCAATTTTCAAAAGAGGATTATCAATATCAAACTCATACCATTGATATAGATAATAGAACTTTCTATATAACTACCGATGGTTACCTAGACCAACACGGTGGTAAAGATGATAAAAGGTATAGCCGGAAAAGATTTATTAAACTATTAAAAAGAAATCAGGATAAAGATTTACAAGAACAAAAATATATTTACCAACAAGAGTTAAAAGAATTTATGGGAGGTAATGAACAGCGAGATGATATCACTTTAATAGGATTTAAAATAAGATCATCTTAAAAAGAAAAGTTCTATAAATTTTAACTTTAATGTTTAAAGGAGTGGTATAAATGGCCAATATACTGGTCTGTGATGACTCAGCTTTAATTAGACTGCAGTTAAAAAATATTTTCGATGATGAAGAACATGAAATTATAGAGGCAGTTAATTTTGATGAGTTAAAAAGAGAAAGTTTCTCGAATAAATTTAATATGTACGATCTGGATTTAGTATTTCTTGATCTTTATTTAGGAGATTCACATGGTTTTAAGATCTTAGAATATTTTACAAACTATTATCCTGAACTACCTGTGGTTATTATAAGTGTAGAAAATAGGCGCGAAATAATTATGGAAGCCCTGCAAAAAGGCGCTGATGACTATATACTTAAGCCCTTTGATAAAACCTTTATGTTAAATAAATTAGATTCCATATTAGGTAATAAGGATACTAATAGAGAAGATAAGTACTTAAGGATAAAAGACTACAAAAATAGTTTTAAAAATCAGCTAAAATTAGAAATAGAAAGGTCTATGAGAAGTGGTTTAACGTTTTCAATTATTAAATTTACAGCTAAAGGTCATATTTCAAAATCAAATCTTAAAAACTTAAAGGAAATTATCACAAAAATACTAAGAGATATTGACCGTACCTTTATCATTGATAAAGACTCCTTTTTATTACTACTGCCTTTAACTGATTATAGTGGGTCTGAACAAGTATTGGCTAGAATTGAAAACTTTATTGAAAATAAAGTATCTCTGAATAAGAACATGGAAATAATCATAAAAAGTTTTCCAGATGATTTTACAAAAGAAATAGACTTTAGTAAAACAGATGATTATTATCATTTTATTTTAGATAAAATTGAAGTTAAAATATGATAAAGTATATAATTTTAAAAATTTGCTACGAGGTGTAAAACAGTGAAAAATATATTAATTATTGAAGATTCCAAACTGCAGCAGAAAATACTTGTAAATTATTTAAAAGAACTAAATTATAATATACTAGCTACTTTTTCATATGGTCAAAAAGCCCTAGATTATATTGAAAATAATCAGGAGGATATAGATTTAGTATTAATTGATATTATTTTAAAAGGCGAAATAAATGGTTATGATGTATCAAAAGCTATCTCAAAAAATTATGGTATTCCCATGATTTACTTAACCAGTGTAAAAGAAGAAAAAAGTGATTATAATTTTAATGAATCAGATGTCTATCTATTTTTAAACAAACCTTTTACCAAATTGGAATTAAAAAATAATATAGAAATGGTACTTAGTAAACATAGGCTAAATAAAAAATTAGAGAATTCATTAAATGAAAAGCAAATGTTATTAGATAATATTGAGACTATGGTCTGGTATCTTAAAAGTCCGGATACCTTTGCCCGGGTAAATAAAGCCTATACAGAGTTTTTTGGCTTAGCCAAGAAAAATATCGAAGGGAAAAAATTAAAAGATGTACTTGGTATCAAAGATGCCAACCACTGTCTTAAAACCAATAGGGAAGTTTTTAATAAAAAGAAACAGATAAAAAATAAAAAATATATTGAAAATAAAAACAATGTAAAAAAGATACTAATTATCACCAAAACCCCCTGGATTAATGATAAGGGGGAAGTAGAATTTGTAATCTGTTCTGCTAAAGATATAACAGAAGAAGAACAAAAAAATCTTTTAATAAAAGAAAAAAATAAAAAAATTGAGACTTTAAATAATAAAGTAAATAATCTGTTCGGTTATGGAAATATTGTTTTTTGGTCTATCGATTTAAAAGAAAACAGATTAATTAATATTACTGGTCCAACTGAAGAAATATATGGGTACAACAAAGAACAATTTTATGATAATCCCGCCTTATTAAAACAAGCGGTGGTTGAAAAAGATAAAGCCAAAATTAAAGAAGAAAAAATCAGTTTAAGAAAATATGGGGATAGTAAAAAAACTGATGTTGAATATAGGATTAAAGCTAAGGATAACAAGGAAAAATGGGTTAGAGACATAACAATGCCTATCTTTAAAAATGGCCGGATAGTCCGCTTTGATGGCTTAATAATTGATATTACTCAGAGGAAAAAAACTGAAAAGAAATTAAAAGATACAAAAAAATCTCTTGAAATGGCCTTACAGGGAGCTAATCTAGGCTTTTGGGACTGGAATATTGAAAATGATGAAATTAAATACAATGATATCTGGGCGAAAATGATCGGTTATGAAAAATCAGAACTGAAAAACAATTTATCGGTTTGGTATAATCTCATACATCCCGAAGATAAAAAGGAAGTTGAAAAAGAATTAGAGGATCATCTTGCCGGAAAAACTGAGTATTATAAAAAAGAACACCGGGTAAAAACCAAAGATGGAAACTATAAGTGGATTAATGATGTAGGAAAAGTATTGAAAAGAGATGAGGATGGTAAACCTCTGAGAGCTCTTGGAATTCACCAGGATATCCACAAAAGAAAACTTACCGAAAAAAAAGTAAAAGAAACCAAAAGAAAACTAGAACTAATCTTTGAAAATATGGAAAATGTAATCTTTTTAGTTGATGTCTTAGATGATGATACTTTTGTTTATGAAAAGGCCAATATGGCTCATCAGAAATTAAGCAGATTAAAAGGTAAAGATGTTTCTAATAAAAGTCCTGTTCAATTATTGGGTGAAGAACACGGCCAGAGAGTTAAAACTAAATACCGAAAATGTATAGTGAAAAAAGAAACCATTGAGTATGAAGAAATAATAGAGGATAAAGGAGAAACAAAGATCTGGCTTACCAAATTATCACCAGTAATAATAAATGGTAAAGTAGAAAAGATAGCGGGTACTTCTTTTGATATAACTGAACGTAAAAGAAGAGAGAGACGAATTAAGTATATATCCTACCATGATGAACTTACCGATCTCTATAATAGAAGATATTTTGAAGTTGAGATGGATAGATTAAATGAATCCCGACAGTTACCTATCACAATCATTATTGGTGACCTGGATAAGTTAAAAATAATTAATGATAATTACGGTCATAAAATGGGGGATAGATATTTAAAAGAAGTTGGACATCTATTAGAAAAGGTTACCAGGCATGAAGATATCGTGGCAAGAATAGGTGGAGATGAATTTGCCTTTCTATTACCAGAAACCGATGCTAAAGATGCAGAGTGTTTCTGTAATCGTCTAAACAGAAAGTTTAGTGAATATAATAAAGAATGTAAATTACCAGAAGAAATAAGCATATCTTTAGGTTATGCAGTTAAAAATAATAATAATCAAAATTTAAGTAAAATTTTTGAGAAAGCCGACCATAATATGTATATCAATAAAGGAAGACTCTAAAAAGAAATAAAACTACATGCATCCATGTTTAATGGAGGTTTTTTATCTTTTTATTTTAATTTAATAACTTGACAAAAACAAACCTGAATGATAATCTAAATTTACATAATACCCTTATGGGGTATATAAAGGAGTGATTTTATGTTTAAAGAAATTACTTTAGATGTGATGGGAATGGGCTGTCAGAACTGTGTACAAACCATTGAAAATGCTTTAAAGCAAACCGATGGTGTAAAAACTATTAAGGTAAATTTAGATAATGAAGAAGCAGAGGTTGAATATAATGCCAAAAAATTAGATGTAGATGAGCTCATAAATGTAATTCAAGCCAGCGGTTATGATGCAAAAAGAAAATAATAGTTAAATTTAAAAAGCAAAAATTATTATAATAATTTTAAATCAAAATCCAGCACTTCTTTTTGTGCTGGATTATCATTTATATAAGGCAAATTAAAAAGGACTTATCAACTTAACCTTATTAATTACATATAAAAATAAAGGTAAGGTCTTGATACTCATTAATTACCCCATAATATTGGGCAAAACTTGACAATATTACTAAGGTATGTTAATCTTAAGTTGTAATACCCAATGGGGGTATAAAGGAGTGATCAAAATGACTGACAATGTTACTTTAAATATAGAAGGAATGAGTTGTGCGGCTTGTTCACAGGCGGTAGAGAATGCACTTAACAAAAGAGAGGGAGTTAAAGAAGCAAATGTAAATTTGCCGGCTGAAAAAGCCTATGTAAAGTATGACCCTCTTAGTTTAACCGTCGAAGATTTAATAGAAACTGTTAGAAACAGCGGTTATGATGTACAGAGAAAAAAAGAAAAGATTTCATTTAAGGTTGGTGGAATGAACTGTGCAAGCTGTTCCCAGGCAGTTGAAAATAACCTGGCTGCCGCTGATGGTATATATGAAGCAAATGTAAATATTGCAAATGATACCGGTACTGTAGTCTATGATTCAAATATTATTTCCAAAGAAGAACTTATTGAATTAGTGGAAGGTGCCGGATATGAACTAGATAAATTTTATGATGAAAAAGAGTATACAAAATCAAAAGAAGAAGATATAAAAAAGGTAGAAAAAGCTAAAAGAAAAATGATGGGAACCTGGCTCTTTACAATACCAATCATGCTCTGGATGATACCAGAAATGTTTTTTGGAGTAGCCTGGCCGAACCATACTATCTTTAATCTAGGGATGATTCTCTTAGCGGTACCACCGTTAGTATATTTCGGCCGTCAAACCTATGTTTCAGCCTATAAATCAGTAATTCACGGTGGAGCCAATATGGATGTTTTAATTGCGATGGGTACAGGTGCTGCCTTTATCACAGGGCCCTTTGTCTTTTTTACTCCCATGGCGAACTATGCTGGGATCTCAGCCATGATTATGGCTTTTCACCTAACAGGTAGATATATAGAAGAAAAGGCTAAAGGGAGGGCTTCACAGGCTATTAAGAAACTACTTGAAATGGAAGCTAAAACGGCTACCTTAATCGATAAAGGTGAAGAAAAAGAAGTGCCCATTGAAGAAGTTGAACCGGGCGACATTATGGTTGTAAAACCAGGTGAAAAGATACCGACTGATGGAGAGATTATAGAAGGTTCAACTACAATAGACGAATCAATGGCGACTGGAGAATCAATGCCGGTTGAAAGGTCTTCAGGAGATGAAGTAATCGGAGCAACTGTTAATCAAAATGGCTTAATTAAAGTCAAGGCAACTAAAGTTGGTAAAGACACCTTCTTATCTCAAGTTATTAAGATGGTAGAAGAAGCCCAAGGCACAAAGGTGCCTATTCAGGAGTTTGCTGATAAAATAACATCGATTTTTGTACCAACTGTAATCACAATTGCTTTATCAACCTTTATACTCTGGTTTTTATTCCCAGGTGCTTTTAGAAGTGTAGGTATGTGGGCTCAGACCTTTATACCGTGGGTTAATCCTACTTTAGGAACATTAACCTTAGCGCTCTTTGCAACCATTGCCGTATTAGTAATTGCCTGTCCCTGTGCCTTAGGTTTAGCAACACCTACTGCTCTTATGGTTGGAAGTGGCATGGGAGCCGAAAATGGGGTCTTAATTAGAAAAGGTGAGGCAATTCAGACCATGAAAGATATCCACACTATTGTCTTTGATAAAACCGGTACGATTACAAAAGGTAAACCAGAGGTAACTGATATTACAGGCTTTAAAAATCACAGTAAAGATGAAGTATTAAAAACAGCTGCGGCCGTGGAAAACGGCTCTGAACACCCCTTAGGAGAGGCAATTGTCAATAAAGCAAAAGACAAAGACCTTACAATTCAAAAAATTAAAGAATTTAATGCAGTTACGGGTAAAGGTGTCCAGGCTAAAATAGAAGCAGAACAAGTACTGGTGGGTAGTAAAAAATTAATGCAAGAAAATGATATTAAGATAACTAATGAGATAAAAAATAAAATGCATAGTTTAGAAGATGAAGGTAAAACAGCTATGCTGATAGCTTTAGGAAATGAAATTATCGGGATAATAGCTGTAGCCGATACCTTAAAAGAAGATTCTATAAATGCAATTAATGAACTAAAAGAATTAGATATCAAAACAGCTATGATTACAGGTGATAATAAAAGAACAGCCCAAGCAATAGCTAAACAGGTTGGTATAGATCATGTTGTTTCAGAAGTATTACCTGATGGTAAAGTTGATGAAATAAAGAAACTACAGGATAGATTTGGTACAATTGCAATGGTCGGAGACGGGATAAATGATGCACCGGCCCTTACTCAGGCTAATGTAGGTATAGCAATTGGTACCGGTACTGATATAGCAATAGAATCCTCCGATATTACTCTGGTAAGAGGAGATCTCTCCTCAGTAGTTACCGCTGTAAAACTCTCTAGAGCAACCTTTAGAAAGATAAAGCAGAACTTATTCTGGGCCTTTATCTATAACTTAATTGCAATACCAATTGCAGTTATGGGATTATTACATCCCGTCATTGCAGAAATAGCTATGGCCTCTAGTTCAATTACTGTAGTAACTAATGCGAATACTTTGCGCAGGGTAAATATTCAACCTAAATATAAACAATAATTTTTAAAAGGAAAGGTGATAGAAAATGATGCATTATGGATTTGGACATTTCGGAGGAGGTATATATATGATGCTGTTTTGGGTTTTGATCATAATTGGCATTGTCTATCTTATCTCTAGGACAAATTTTCATAGATCTAATAACCATCGCCCCTACCACCAGGAAGATTATAGGGGGGATAGACCTAGAAGAGAAGATTATAAAACAAAAGGGCCCAATAAATATGAAAAAAGCGACAATGGGCCGAAAGAAATAGCCCGTGAAAGATTTGCAAAGGGTGAGATAGAAAAAGAAGAATACAATGAAATATTAAAGGAATTAAACCGTTAAACAACTCCTTTTAAAATTCAGACCGCCCTACCCGGGGCGGTTTTTAATATTTCTCTTAAAATAAAGGAATATTGTCAAATATAAACAATTTAAATAAATAGATGATAATAATAATTCAGAGGTGATTATTTATGAAAAAAATAGTAACCTTTACCTTAAATCCTGCTATAGATAAAAGTTCCAGTGTAGAACATGTAAAACCAGAAAGTAAACTCTACTGTGATAAACCTCGTTATGAACCAGGTGGTGGGGGTATTAATGTCTCAAGGGCAATTAAAAAATTAGGTGGAGATTCTCTTTTGATGTATATATCAGGTGGACTATCTGGTAACAAGTTAGATAACCTCTTAGCCAAAGAAAATTTACATAAAAAGGCAATCGAGATCACCGATTCAATTAGAGAAAATCTAATAATATTTGAAAAGTCAACCTCTCTACAGTATAGATTTGGGATGCCTGGCCCAAAGTTAAATAATAAAGAAGTAAAAAAAATATTAGAAGTTATCAAAAACATTAATCCGTTTCCCGATTACTTTGTAATAAGTGGCAGCCTGCCTAAGGGGGTAGACAGTGATATTTATGCTAAAATGGCTAAAATTATAAAGGATAAAGGGGCAGAAGTTATTGTAGATGTATCAGGAGAGCCTTTAAAGGAAGTAATAAAAGAGGGAGTCTTTTTAATAAAACCTAACATGGGTGAGTTTCAAGAACTAATAGGCAGAGAGTTAAAAGAAGAAGCTGAAATCAAAAAGGAAGCCTATCAGCTTATTAAAAAAGGCTGTTGTCAAAATGTTGTAATTTCCCTGGGAGCCGGAGGAGCACTTATGGTAAATAGAAAAAACGCTCGTTTTATGCGTCCCCCAACTGTTCCAATTAAAAGTAAAGTAGGAGCTGGTGACAGTATGGTAGGGGGCATAGTATTAAGTTTAGCAAAGGGCAAAGAATTTGAGGAGGCTGTCCTTTATGGACTAGCAGCTGGTTCCTCTGCAGTAATGACCCCTGGTACAGAATTATGTAAAAAAGAAGATACTGATAAGTTATATACAAGAATGTATGAAGAAATTTTTGTTTAAATTCCTATTTTAATTAGAAATATTCATAATTTTTTGGTAGAATATATGTAAGAGTTTATAAAAATAACTTATTAAACAAATAAACTAATTATAGGTGAAAAAAATGACAAAAAAAGTTTCAATTCAAAATCAAGATATTAATAAAATATTGGATTATCTACCCGGCATGGTCTATAAATGTTTCTATGATGAGCAGTGGACTATGAAGTTTATTAGTAAAGGTTGTAAAGATTTAACCGGCTATAATAAACAAGAAATTCTGGATAATAGTACTATTCCCTATAGTCAAGTAATTCATAAAAAAGACAGAGAAAAAGTAGCACAATTAATTAAAAAAGGAGTAAAAAATAACGGTTTCTATGATTTAGAGTACCGTATAATTACTAAAGACCAAGATATAAAATGGGTGAGGGAACAGGGTAGAGCCGTTTATGATAAGCAGTCGAATGTGAAGTATCTACTGGGCTTTATCACTGATATCACTAACAGTAAGTCTGAATATAATGAATTAAAGGAAATAAAAGAACGTTTGGAGTTAGCTATAAAAGGTGCTAACCTGGGTATTTGGGATTGGAATATAAAAACAGGGGAAATAAATATAAATAAAAATTGGACAGAGATGTTAGGTTATGAACAAGATGAGATCAAACCCCATATAGAAGAATGGGAAAACTTAATTCATGAAAAAGACAAAGAGAAAGTACATAAAAGTCTGCAAAAACACCTTAAAGGTGAAGCAAAGTATTATTCAGTAGAACACCGCTTAGAGACCAAAGATGGTGATTATAAATGGGTTAAGGATATGGGTAAAGTATTTAAAAGAGACCAATCTGGCAATCCTGTAAGAGCTGTTGGTATTCATCTTGACATCGATGAGAAAAAGCGCATGCAAAAACATATAAGAGAAAGTGAAGAGAAGTTTAGAGCCTATATTGAAAATGCACCGATCGGTGTATTTGTAATCGATGCACAAGGAAATATTAAAGAAGTAAATAAACATGCTGTTAAAATGACCGGTTTTAACAAGTCTAAGTTAAAAGATAAAACAATCTATGATCTTTCATATAAAGATAAAGAAGTAATAAGTAATCATTTAAAAAGATTTAAAAATAAGGGAGAAATTGAAATTGAGGGTGAATTTATTAAAAGTAATGATGAAAAGTTTTTTGCCCGGATCAATGGTATTGCCTTAGATAATAATAATTTCATCGGGTTTGTAGAAGATATTGATAAGAGAATTAAAATGAGAAACAGACTTAGAAAACAAAAAGCCTATTTTGAACAGTTATTTAACGAATCTACAGAAGGCATCGTTTTATTAAATAATAAGGGGATCATTTTAAAGGTCAATGATCACTTTCTAGAAATATTTGAATATAATCGAGATGAAGCGCGGGGAGAAAATATAGATGACTTAATTACTCTTGAATCTAGAAAAGAAGAAGGTATTTATTATACCGAAGAAGTAATGGCTGGTAATGATATAAAGGAAGAATCAGTTAAAGTAACTAAATCCGGCAATAAAATAAATGTTTCAATTCACGCCTTTCCTATAAGATTAGAAGAAGGACAGATCGGTATCTATGGTATATACAATGATATTACAGAAAGAAAAAGAGAAGAAGCTAAAAGAAGATATATCTCATTTCATGACCAGTTAACTAATCTATATAATAGAAGGTACTTTGAAAATGAATTAGATAGGCTTAATAGTTCGAGAAAAATTCCAATTAGCATCATAATCGCTGATATTGATGGTTTAAAAAAGGTGAACGATACCTACGGCCATCAAGAAGGTGATAATCATATCAAAAATGCTGCTGATATAATTCGGAATGTGACCAGAAATGAAGATATTGTAGCTCGTATAGGGGGCGATGAATTTGCAGTCCTACTTCCTAATACTAACCAGATGAATGCTAAAAATGTTATTAAAAGAATAAAAGAAGGTATAGACAAACAAAATAAAGATAGTGAAATACCTTTAAGTGTTTCAATTGGAGTTGCTGTAAAAGAAAAAAGAACAAGTGATTTAACCGATATCTTAAAACAAGCAGATGCCATGATGTATAATAAAAAACGCAAGAAAAAGCATGAAGGTTCCTAGTCAACTTCTCCCACCTAATCATAAACAAGATTAAAAAGGAGCTTGTTAAATA
>CAYSHP010000040.1:0-20858 GCA_964430875.1 uncultured Halanaerobiales bacterium | reverse complement strand
ATTTGATATTATACCATGTAGCCATATTATTGCAAGAATGGGTGGCAAATCCATAGACTCTTTGTTATAATAATAATGGTTACATTAAGAAAGGGTGGATGAATAAGTGGATTTATTTGACAATGACAGATATAATGCGGATAAAATTCAAGTATTAGAAGGTTTAGAAGCTGTTCGAAAAAGACCCGGTATGTATATTGGATCTACTGGGATAAAAGGGCTTCACCATCTTGTATGGGAAGTTGTAGATAACAGCATCGATGAATTTTTAGCCGGATTTGGAAGTAAGATAAAAGTAACAGTGCATAAAGATAATAGTGTTAGTGTAGAAGACTGGGGTAGAGGTATCCCGGCTGATTTACATAAAGATACCGGTCGTCCCGCTGTAGAGATAGTTCTTACAACTTTACATGCAGGAGGTAAGTTTAATAATAATAGTTATAAAGTAGCAGGTGGTTTACACGGAGTAGGTGTTTCAGTGGTAAATGCACTTTCCGAAGAGTTAAAGATAGAAACTCACTGGGAAGGTCATAAATATACTCAAACTTTTAAAAAAGGACTACCTAAAAACAAGTTAACAAAAGAAGGAAAAACAGATAAATCAGGTACTAAAATAACATTTAAACCTGATAGTAAAATCTTTGATACAACTAAATTTAAGTTTGAAACTCTCTCACATAGATTTAAACAATCAGCTTATTTGAATAAAGATTTAACACTTATTTTAGAAGATGAAAGAAATAATAAAAAAGAAAAATACCAATATGATGGTGGTATTAAAGCCTTTATAGAGTATTTAAATAAAAATAGGGACTTACTGCATAAAGAAATCATTTATAATGAAGATTCTTTTGAAGAATATGAGTTGGAATTTGCCATTCAGTATAATCAGGGATATTCAGAGCGAATTTTCTCTTATGCAAATAATATAAATACAGTTGATGGTGGTTATCATTTAACCGGCTTTAAATCTGCTTTAACCAAAGCAGTAAATAATTTTGCCAAAAAAAATAATATGTTACCCAAAAATGTAAATGGGCTAAATGGCCATGATGTAAGAGAAGGTATAACAGCAGTAATAAATGTTAAATTACCTAATCCACAATTTGAAGGACAGACCAAATCAAAACTAGGTAATTCAGAATTAAGAAGTATAGTAGAAAAAAGTGCTTATGATTATTTAAGTCTTTATCTAGATACAAATCCTGAACTTGGTAATACAATTGTAAAAAAAGCTTTAAAATCAGTTAGAGCCAGACAAGCTTCTAAAAAGGCAAGGGAACTTACTAAAAGAAAATCTGTTTTATCTTCTAGTTCACTACCAGGTAAATTGGCAGACTGTGCTAGTAAAAAAGCAGAAGGCAGCGAAATCTTTATTGTAGAGGGTGACTCAGCCGGAGGTTCAGCTAAACAGGCTAGAAACCGCCATAAACAGGCTATATTACCATTAAAGGGTAAAATACTTAATGTAGAAAGAGCTCGCCTAGATAAGATATTAAACAACACTGAGATAGCTTCTATCATAACTGCCCTTGGTACAGGCGTAGGAGAAGATTTTGATATTGATAATTTAAGATATGAAAAGATAATAATTATGACAGATGCTGATATAGATGGTGCTCACATTTCAACTTTAATACTTACTCTTTTTTATAGATATATGCAGGATTTAATTGAAGAGGGTCATGTTTATCTAGCACGTCCTCCCCTTTATAAAGTAACATATCGCAAAAACAGTCAATATATTTTTAATGAACAGGGATTAAAAGAATTTAGAGAAGAGGTCGGAGCAGGTAATTTTAGTATACAAAGGTATAAGGGTTTAGGAGAAATGAACCCTGATCAACTTTGGGATACAACAATGTCCCCTGAAACAAGAAAACTGCAAAAGGTTGAAATTAATGATGAAATTGAAGCTGATGATGTATTTACCAAATTAATGGGTTCAAATTCAAAGCTAAGAAAGAAATTTATCTTTAAAAATGCTGATTTAGCAACTGAAATTGATATATAAGATTAAATCCCACAATTTTTAATGATTGTGGGTTTTTTTATTTAAAACAAAGAAATATTTTACCACATTAAAAAGAAGGGGTGAATCTTATGAACATATTTTATCTAATATTTGGAAAAGGCTGGCCGCAGAGAATTGTTATCTTAACCGCTATTGGACTATATATTTATCTAGGTATAGTAAAACCCGAAGCTGCTAAAGCGGGAATAAGTGGGGCAGTTCAAACCTTTATTGGCATGTTTACCTTAATATTTGCCGCTCTTTTAATTGCCAATGCTATCTCTATTTTAATCCCCACCGAATTTATTACAAACTATTTAGGAGAAGAATCTGGTATAAGAGGAATTGTAGGCGGTGGTTTATTAGCTGGCTTTCTACAAGGAGGCCCTTATGCAGTATATCCCATAATTAAATCCTTATATGATAAAGGTGCCCATCTCAGTGTTGTGATATCAATGTTAATGGGTTATGGGGCAATTGGTATTGGCAGAGTAGCTTATGGATTAGCCTTTTTTGATCCTAAGATAGTAGGTCTAAGAATCTTACTAGCACTTCCAGTACCAATTATATCTGGCCTGATTGTATATTATTTCCTATAAATTATTTAAAAAAATATAAAAAAAGTATATAATAATAATAGAAAAAAGAAAGGGGAGAGGTATCATGAAAAATTATCTCTGGATTCCCCGAATATTATCTATTACTTTTATTATATTTATTTCGATCTTCGCCTTAGATTCTTTCGGAACAGAAGCCCCCTTATACCAGGAAATTATAGGATTTATTATACACCTCATACCATCTTTTGTATTAATTATTTTATTATATGTATTCTGGAAAAAGCCATTATACTGTGGTTTATCCTATATATTAATTGCTATTTTATTTACATTAGTTTTTAGTACATATCGAAATATATATAGCCTAATACTTATTTCATTATTACCTGCTTTTATTGGCTTTTTATTTGTTATCTTTAGAAAACCATTAAAAAGATCATGAGGAGAATAAAAATGTTATTTAGAAAACCAAAAAAGTCTGATATTAGTTATTTAATAAAACTTTCTCAAAAATTTAAAAAAGAATTTGATTGGACAGATTTAGTTCCGATTGCTAATATTGATACAAAAGAAAAAGCTAAAAAAAGACTATTCTCAGATAATATTGAACATATTTTAATTGCAGAAGATAATGGCAAAATGGTCGGTTATCTGGCTGTAAAGAAATATGAAGTTGATGGAAATATTGGTTATGAAGCATCTATAATAATACATACTGAATATAGAAATCAAGGACTTGCAAAAAAGATGACCAAAAAGATTTTTCAAGAAATACCTCAAGATATTGAAGTTGAAGCCTGGGTTTTAAAAAATAATGTTCCCTCCATTGAAACCGTGAAATCATTAGGATTTGAATTCGATAGAAATTTTGCAGAAGATAGAAGAGTCCAAATATATGTAAAAACCGGTAAAAAATAAGCTAAGCTTATACACTAATAAATGTACTGCTGAAAATTAATTATGAACACATTGCAAAGGGCAATATTATCCTCTTTGAAGATAATGCTGTTCCTTCTATAAAGGGGATTATTTAATGAAGAAAATAGATATATACCATAAAAATTATATATATTTAATATTAGAGGGTATATTTTTTGATGTTGGCTTTGTATTTTTTGACCCCACAACTATACTACCTTTACTTATAGAAAGACTAACCGGCTCAACATTTTTGGTTGGTCTTTTAGCTATGGTAAGATATCTAGGAGCAGGTATAGCCTCATTATTAGCAGGTAACTGGAATCGTACATTAAAATATAAAAAGAACTTTTTAATAAAATACAGTGCTATTACAAGGTTACCTATCTGGCTTTTAGGATTATACTTGCTATTTTACCATAATGGAAATGTAATTTTAGTCGGCTTATTTATTATTTTTATCCAGTCATTATTCTGGGTTGGTGATGGGGCTCTTTCTACTGCCTGGGTTGATGTAGTTGGTAAAACTATCAATCCCTATCAAAGAGGTAAATTCTTTTCAATAAGACAGATTTCTTCTGGCATAATTGCTGTATTTGCCGGTTTTGTTATTAAACATATATTATCATTAAAATTTTTAATTTTTCCTACTAACTATGGACTAATAATTATGATAAGTGCAGCTTTATATACTTTATCCCTATTAATGTTTTTTGGCTTAGAAGAAAAAGCAAGTAATATTGTAGAGAAAGAAAGTATAAAAGATTTAATAAAAAATATGTTTTTTTATTTTAAAAAAAATAGAAACTTTTCTAAATCAATGGCTGTATTAGGTTTTAGTATGTTGAGTTCTATTGCACTTCCATTCTATATTGTTTATGCTAAAACAAACTTTAATATTTTAGACAGTACGGTAGGCATATTTATTATTGTGCAGACCCTTGGTAAGATATTAGGCGGTCTTATTTATGGGGTAATTGGTGATAAATATGGACACCATAAATCGATGTTAATCTATTCTATAAGTACTACTACTGCTCCAATTATTGCTATAATTACCGGCTTCTTTTTTGAAGAACATATAATTATACTTTATTCATTATTATATTTCTTATTAGGTTTTTTTATAAATGGTTGGCCGATCTTTTTTAACTATATGATTGACTCTGTTGAAAAAGAGGATAGGTCTCTGTATGCTGGATTGGTCAATGTAGTTAAAATTCCAGCTTCTTTAGCTCCTTTAGCTGGTGGAATTATTGTTAGTTTTTTTGGCTATCTACCTATTTTTTATTTAGCTTTAATCTTTTCTATTATGGGCTTAATGTTTGCACTTAAACTAGATGACGCTCGTATTAAAAATGATTATTCATAAACAGGATTATAAGGCAATATATTGAATATAAATAAATAGTATTAGATTTTAATGATACTTCAACTTTTTAGTTGAAGTTTTAATTTTATTACAAATAAATAAAATAGGGCTGAGATTAAATATGAATATTAAAAAGAATATTTATCTTTTAATAATTGTATTACTTTTAGGAATTCCCGCAACATTATTTACTTATCTTTTTATCTTTATAATAGATGAAATATCAATAAATATAATAAATTCTTTTTCAAATAGTTTATTTATTATCTTATTACCTGCTCTTGGTGGTCTGCTTGTAGGTTTCTTATTAAAATATGGTGCTTTAACAGCGAAAGGACACGGAGTCCCTTTGTTATTATCTACCATTAAGTCACAAAAAACAGGACTGACAAAAAGTGATCTAAGATCGGAAGGCTTAGCTACTACTTTTACTGTAATCTCAGGTGGATCGGTTGGTTTAGTAGGCCCAATTATTGAACTAACAACCGGAATTACCGATATTATCGGTCGATATTTTAACTTTAATTTAAAAAATTACCAAATTTTGATTGGCAGTGGAGCAGCAGCTAGTTTTTCAGCCGTATTTTGTGCACCATTTGCTGGAATACTTTTTTCGTTGGAAGTTATTCATAAAGATTGGTCTTTAAAAAATATTTTCTTTACTGTAATAGCCTCTTTTTCAGGTTATTACTTTTTGGGATTAATTAAACCCAAATATTGGTATTTCTTCAAAAATATTAATATTTTGCAAAATGCTTTAGAGGTAAAACAATATATCTATATTATTATATTTGCCTTCTTTATGGCCTTTATAGGCTGGCTTTTTATTAATACTTTACTTTTAAATGAGCATATTTTTACTAATCTGGAGATACCATTATACTTTAAGCCAATGATTGGGGGTATTTTAGTTGGTATTATTGGTTACTTTTTTATTGATATAATGGGAACAAGTAGTTCTTTGATTAGTAATATTAATAACTTAGATTTTTCTATAACAATTATTACTACCCTATTACTCTTTAAAATAGCTGCTACTGGCTTTTCAATTGGTTCCGGTGGCTCGGGTGGTTTATTTGCTCCAATGATCTTGATTGGACTATTATCTGGCTATTTAGCCGGTAATATTGGATTAGTATTATTACCTGGTTTTGCAGTTAATCCTGTCTTTTTAATGTTATGTGGAGTATTGGGAATCTTTGGTGGATTAATAAAGGCTCCAATTACAAGTGTACTCTTAGTTTTAGAATTGTTTTATCTGCCAAATTTAATTGTTCCTCTTATAATTGCAGCTTTTGTTCCCTTTATTATACTTAATTTCTTAAAGGTTAGAAGCATTTATTCACCTGAATTATTCAACAAAGAATTGTAAAATTTTAACAGTTATTGACATGCCTGCTTTTTATGGTATAATTAAATTAATCATATATGGAAGGGGAGATGCTAATGCAAAAATATCAATGTACAGTATGTATGTATATCTATGATCCTGAAGAAGGGGACGAAACTCAAGGTATTGAACCTGGTACTCCTTTTGAGGATTTACCTGATGATTGGGTTTGCCCAGACTGTGGTGTAGGAAAAGAAATGTTTGAACCATACGAGTAAAACATATTGTTAATAAAATAAGAGTAAATAAACCGGGTTTTCCCGGTTTTTACTTTTATTTTAAATTATTATATAATGTATCTTGAGATGAACCTTTTTAAGGGGTTGTTGACCTTGTTTAAAAAACTGATGAATCTTAACATAGAAGATATGTCTACAGCTCAAATATTAGTTTCCGGTTACTTTGTGGTGATTATTACTGGTACATTACTTTTAATGCTGCCGGCTGCTACCACACAAGCCGGTAATATGAGCTTTTTAAATGCCTTATTTACGGCAACATCCGCAACCTGTGTAACTGGTCTAATTGTAGTTAATACCGCTTCTGCCTTTACTGTTTTTGGCCAGTTAGTAATAATGGTTTTAATTCAAATTGGTGGACTTGGTATTATGACCATGTCAACCTTAGTTGCCTTTATAATTGGTAAAAAAATTACTTTAAAAGAAAGATTAATTATCCAGGAAGACCTCAACCAGTTTAAAATCTCGGGACTTGTAAGATTGGTGAGATATGTAATCGGATTCACCTTCTTATTTGAAGGATTAGGAGCACTTATAATGTTTATCCGGCTTCTCGGTGATTATGATGTGGTTGGTGCCTTATATATGGCAGTCTTCCATGCCGTATCCGCTTTTAATAATGCTGGTTTTGATCTTTTTGGTAATTCTTTAGAAAGCTTCACCGGTGATATAACAATTAATTTTGTAGTTATGATCTTGATTATAATTGGAGGTATCGGTTTTGGTGTAATTACCGAGATTTCTAATTTCAATAAATTTAAACATTTAAGTTTACAGTCTAAAATAGTCATTTTAATTTCAGTTTTCCTAATTATCTTTGGTATGATTGTAATCTTTGGTTTTGAATATTCTAATCCTGAAACAATGGGTAATTTAAGTTTTGGAGATAAAATTCTATCTTCACTATTTTTATCAGTTACTCCGAGAACAGCCGGTTTTAATACAGTACCAACAGGATCTTTAAGAAATTCAACTTTATTTTTTGTAATAGTATTAATGTTTATCGGTGCTTCTCCGGGTTCTACAGGTGGTGGTATCAAGACCACAACTTTTGGAGTAATGACAGTTACCCTTTGGAATTTAATGATTGGTAAAAAAGATATAGAAATATTTAATAGACAGTTAGAAAAAGAGGTTATCTTTAAAGCTATTGCAATAACAATGTTATCAGCTGGTTTAGTTATCTTAGTTACCCTGATTCTTTCTATAACAGAACAGGGGGCTTTTATAGATATATTATTTGAAACCGTTTCTGCATTTGGAACTGTTGGTCTATCAACCGGTGTAACACCTACCTTATCTAAGATAGGTAGAACTTTAATAATATTTACTATGTTTGCGGGTAGAGTAGGGCCTTTAACATTCGCAGTTGCTTTTGCAGAACGAGAAAGAAAAGGTGTTTATCATTATCCTTCTGAAGATGTAATGGTTGGATAATTTATGTTGTACATATAGGAGGTAGAAAAAATGAAGCAGTTTATAGTGGTAGGACTGGGTAGATTTGGTTCTAGTGTAGCTAAAACCCTTACTGATAACGGTCATGATGTATTAGCTATTGATCAAGACCATCAGATTATACAGGATATTTCAAACTCAGTAACCCATGCAGTTGAAGCAGATGCAACAGATGAAGAAGCTTTAAAGACATTAGGTGTTAGAAATTTTGATGTTGCAATAGTAAGTATAGGTGATAACCTGCATGCCAATATACTTTGTACTTTAATACTTAAAGAACTAGGGGTACCATATGTTATTGTTAAGGCCCAGGATAATTTACACGGTAAAGTACTAACAAAAGTAGGAGCGGACCGGGTTGTTTATCCGGAAAGAGATATGGGTGAAAGAATAGCCCATAACTTAATATCTTCTAATGTATTAGATTACTTAGAGTTTGCTCCTGACTATAGTGTAGTTGAAATTATGGCTTCACCCAATATGATTGGAAAATCACTGGCTGAACTTGAGTTTAGAAGCCAATTTGATGTTAATGTTATGGCTATCAAAAGAGGACAGCACCTAAATATGTCCCCAGGAGCCAGTGATAAAATTCTAGAAAATGATACTCTAATTGTAATGGGTAAAAATGAAAATTTAGATAAAGTTAGAGACTTTTAAAAAACCAGGTTAACCTGGTTTTTCTTTTTATAATGATTTAAAAAGCAATTAATAAACTTTTAAAAAGTCCTTTAATAAGTTTATATATTTATTTTCCTTACTAATATGGGGGGATGTTAATGGAGATTAAAGAAGTATATAGATATGGATATGAAAAAGTGTTAGAAAGCTTACAGAGTAATCCTGACAAGGGCTTAAGTTCAAAAGAAGCCAAACAAAGATTAGATGAATATGGAGTCAATGAATTAAAAAAAGGCTCCGAAATTTCTCCTTTAGAAATATTTATTTCTCAATTTAAAAACATATTAGTAATCTTATTATTAATTGCAACCAGTATCTCTTTTTTTATGGGAGATACAATTGAATCGATAGCAATTTTAGCAGTCATAATTATTAACGCCTTATTTGGCTTTTTTACTGAATATAGAGCTGAAAAATCAGTTGAAGAACTTAAAAAAATGGTTACTACTCAGGCCAAAGTTTTAAGAAATGGAGAAGTAATTCAAATAGATTCAAGTAAGGTGGTACCAGGCGATATCTTAATCATTGAAGAAGGGGATCGAGTTACTGCTGATGGACGTTTAATAGAAGCAGATAATTTAGCTATTGATGAATCAGCTCTAACTGGAGAATCAGATCCAGTAAATAAACAGATAGGTAAAATTAAAGAAGAAGAGGTTCCTTTGGCTGAAACTAATAATATGGTATATATGGGAACTGCGGTAACCCGCGGAAATGGAGTTGCTGTAATTACCGCTACCGGTGTTAAAACAGAAATGGGTAAGATCAGTGATCTTTTAAGTAAAACCGTTGATGAAAAAACACCTTTAGAAGAAAAGTTAGACCAGCTAGGTAAATCATTAATCGGACTTACTCTTTTAGTAGCAGCGATTGTTGCTATTTTTGGAATTATCAGTGGAAGAGATATAATTGATATGGTGAAAACTGGAGTAGCCCTTGCCATTGCAGCTGTTCCAGAAGGGCTACCTGCTGTTTCCACAATTACCTTAGCAATCGGTATGAATAAGATGGCTAAACATAAAGCTTTAGTTAAAAGCTTACCTGCTGTAGAAACTTTGGGTTCTACAACAGTAATCTGTACTGATAAAACAGGTACTTTAACTGAAAATCAAATGACTGTAGATAAAATATATTTAGATGATAGAGAGATCGAGGTAACCGGAACTGGTTATAAACCGGAAGGTAAATTTAAAGAAAACAAGGAAGAAATTGATATAACTGAAGACAAAAACCTAAATCTATTTTTAAAATCAGCGGTTTTAAGCAGTAATGCTGCAATTTCAAAAAAGGATGATTTATGGGAAGTTGTCGGCGATCCCACTGAAGGGGCTTTAATTACGGCTGGTAGAAAAGCTAATATTTCTAAAAAAGATTTAGAAGATAGCAATTATAAACGGACGGCTGAAATACCCTTTAGCTCTGATAAAAAATTCATGGCAGTTGCTTATAAAAGTCCGGATAATAAGGAGTATACTTATCTTAAAGGTGCCCCTGATGTTGTCTTAGAAATGTGTGATAAATATTATTCAAATAATGAAGTTTTTGATTTAGATCAAAAAAGTAAAGATAAATTTTCAAAGATAAACCATGAAATGGCCAGTGAAGGATTGAGAATGCTGGCAGTTGCCTATAAAGAAAAAAACAAGGATAATTTAAAAGAAGATATAAAAGATAACCTTATTTTTATTGGTTTAGCTGGAATCATGGATCCACCTAGGCCCGATGTAAAAGATTCAATTATTGGAGCTCAAAATGCTGGAGTTAGAACTATAATGATTACCGGGGATCAAAGTGATACAGCCTATGCAATAGGTCAAAAGATTGGGATTGGAAATAAGGATCAAACCGCAATAACTGGATCTCAATTAGAAAAGTTTAGTTTAAAAGAGTTAGAAGAAAAGATAAGAACAAATTCTATTTTTGCAAGAGTCTCACCCAAAAACAAATTAGACATAATAGATGCTTTAAATGGTAATAATGAAGTCACTGCCATGACAGGAGACGGAGTAAACGATGCACCTGCCCTAAAAAAAGCAGATATTGGTGTTTCGATGGGCCAAAGAGGTACAGCTGTAGCTAAAGAAGCTTCTGATATGGTTTTACTAGATGATCGCTTTGCCACCATTGTAGATGCCATAAAACACGGAAGAGTAATCTTTGATAATATTCAAAAGTTTATTCATTATCTTTTTTCCTGTAATTTAAGTGAAATTCTATTTATCTTTATTGGTATCTTATTGCAATTACCCACACCTTTATTAGCATTACAAATACTGTGGTTAAATCTTGTTACAGATGTTTTCCCAGCTTTAGTAATGGCCTGGGAACCGTCTGAAGACGATGTAATGAAAAAGCCACCCAGAGATCCTGATAAAGCTATTATGACCAATAAATTTAAGTTAAAAATCGGTCTACAGGGTCTAATTATTACAATGGGACCTCTCTTTACTTATATATATGCTTTAAATAATTTTAGCACTATAGAAAGCAGAACAATTGGTTTTATGACATTAGCCTTTGTGCAGCTCTTCCATGTATTTGATGTAAGAAGAGAGGATGGGCTAGGCTTTGATAAGACATTAATGCAGAATAAATATTTATGGGGAGCTATTGTAATAACTATCTTATTACAACTTATAGCGGTTTATACACCGTTTTTACAGGGAATAATTCATACCGTAAGTCTTTCCCTTAATATGTGGTATATCGTCTTAATTGGTTCTATTATACCTGTTATAGTAATTCAACTTTATTCATATATAAGAAATAAAGTTAAATCACAAAAATAGATATTTATTTAAAGCCCTCTAAGTTATTATTAGACTTGGAGGGCTTTTTTTAATTAAGAAAATATTAATATTTAGATAATATCTATTTAATCTCTCTATTATACAATAATTTTAAGTTTAAAAGAGAGGTGCTTAAAATGCGAGATATGGTAGAAAAGTATCAATTATTTAGTTTTATTTTCTTTAGTTATTTATTTTCTTGGTCACTCTGGTCTTATCTATTAGTAACTCAAGAAGTTAATAAAATAACTCAGTGGTTAATTATAATTGGTGGTTTTGGTCCATTAATAGGTGCTTTATTAACCAATTACTTTACAGGTGGTAAAAGCAAGCTAAAAAGTTGGCTTAAAGCAATAATTAACAAAAAATTTAATTTAAAAAGTATAATATTGGCTTTTATCTATCCTTTAGCGGTAGCTTTTATGGTTTATATTATAATTAATGCCTTTGATTTTAACCATCTTTTAAGAGAAGTAAATACTAACTGGTATCTATACCCACTTAATTTATTAACGATCATGATCTTTGGCGGAGGTCAGGAAGAATTGGGTTGGCGGGGTTTTGCTTTACCAAAATTAATTAAGCAATTTAATCCTTTTATTTCTAGTATTTTTGTGGGATTTATGTGGTATGTCTGGCATCTTCCTTTAATATTCATTAAGAGCACACCTCAGGCTAAATTACCAATAGGTTGGTACATAATTAATATTATCGCATTATCAATTATTTTAACTTTTTTACAATCAATAATTAAAAACAGCAATATAATACCAGCAGTTATCTTACATGGTGGAGTTAATATTTCACAAAATTACTTTAATATTAATGCTGCTAAAGCTTATTATTTATTTTCCTTAGTTAACATTTTCATGGCTTTAATTTTAGTAATAAAAAAGAAAAATTTCTTCTTTAATAAACAAAATTAGATTTAAATATAGAGGAAATTTTTAAGCTTTGCAGTAATTAATATATGAAAGAAAAGGAGGAATAAAAAATGACTATAAATTGGGGAATTATTGGAACAGGTGTAATTGCTAATACCTTTGCCAATGAGTTTAATTATGTCAAAGAAGGTAAATTATTAGCAGTAGCTTCAAGGTCCAAGGAAAATGCTCAAAAGTTTGCTGATGCAAATAATATTGAAAGAGCTTATCAGGGTTATGAAAATCTAGTAAACGATGAGGATTTAGATGTAATATATATTGCTACTCCGCATAGTCTGCATTATGAACATACTATGCTTTGTTTAGAAAACAATAAGTCGGTTCTTTGTGAAAAACCGCTAGCTGTCAATGAAAATCAAGAAAACAAAATGTTTGCAAAAGCCAAAGATAAAAACCTGTTTTTAATGGAAGCAATGTGGACCTACTTTTTACCTCCAATTCAAAAAGCAAAAGAATGGATTAATACAGGTAAAATAGGTGAAATCCAGGTTTTAACAGCCCAAGTAGGTATAATACCTAGACCACCCAGAAATGATAAGGGCAGATTATTTAATCCCTATTTAGCTGGTGGAGCCTTACTTGATACTGGTATCTACCCAATTGCTTTAGCTAATTTATTATTACCTGATGATCATATTGATCTTAAGATAACTAGTCAATTAGCTGATTCCGGTGTTGATGAACATGACTCAATAATTTTAAAGTATAAAAATAATGCTATTGCTCAACTGACCTGTACAATTCAGGCTCAAATTAAAACTGATGCCTATATTTACGGTACAAAGGGAACAATTCATCTACCATATTTTCTAAGAACTGATAAAGCAATCTTAGAAAATGAAGATGGTAGAGAAACTTATGAGGATTTAAGGACATCTTTAGGCTATAACTATGAAATTGATGCAGTAAATAAATGTTTACAAAATAATAAAAAAATCAGTAATATAATGCCACCAGCAAAAAGTATAAAGAATATAAGGGTTATAGATAAAGCAAGAGAAAAGATTGGTCTTAAATATCCTTTTGAAAGAAATTAATAATAATATAAATGTAAAATTAAATAGAGGTGAATTTTTATGTTAAAAACAATAAATTGGAAATTATATGGTACATTACTTACTATGACATTAATATCATTAGTACTGGGACTTCCTTATATCGCAAGTATACAGGGGGATACAGTCACTTTTGCTCTTTTTATCAGGTTTTTCAGTATATATGGAGTAATGTCTGTATTAGTAATATTTTTTGGCTTGTACTTAGGTAAAAAGATTGGACTTGATGTACCAATTTTGAGAGCTTATCTTACAAAAAGTAATCTACCACAGGATAAAGTAAAATACTTATATAAGCAGGCTCCAATCCTGGGTCTTATCTTTGGTATTGCAATTTATTCCATTGATCTGCTTTTTGCCCCATATTTAAGTGGATTAGGAGCAGCAGTATCTGAAACTGGTTATCAATTTGTCTGGTGGAAGTCTATTTTGGCCGCCTTTTATGGTGGTATCTTTGAAGAAATATTAATGAGACTATTTTCATTATCCTTTTATGCCTGGATAATAACCTGGATCTTAGCAAAATTTAGAAAAGAAGAAATAAAAGAAAATAAAACAGTTATCTGGTTTGCAATATTTTTCTCAGCAATTTCATTTGGAATAAGTCATCTTCCAGCCCTAATGACTATGACAGAGTTAACCTTTATATTAGTCTTTAGAACTATTCTTTTAAATGCTTTGCCCGGTATTTACTTTGGTTGGTTATTTTACAAAAAAGGGTTAGAAAATGCCATGGTATCTCATTTTTTTGCTGATATAGCTCTACATCTAATTATGCCCGTATTTTTTACATAAGATCTAAATTTAATTCTTATTAAATTACTAAACTTTTTTATTTATTATTTAAAAAGCAATTCTCCTGTGTTATAATACTATTTAGGTTTAAACTAACTATAAAATTGTTAATAAAATTATATGAGGAGAATTACTATGGTTGAAAATAAAAAGTACTATATAAAGACATACGGTTGTCAGATGAATGAACATGATTCGGAAAAAATAGCCGGTATGTTAGAAGAAATGGGTTATACATCTACTGATGAACTAGAAAATGCTGACCTTATCTTTTTAAATACATGTACAGTGAGAGAAAACGCCGAATTGAAAGTGTTCGGTAAAGTCGGTTCTTTAAAAAGGTTAAAAAGAGAAAACCCTGATTTAATAATTGGTATCGGAGGCTGTATGATGCAGGTTGAAGAACCGGTGCAAAAAATCAAAGAAAAGTTTCTCCATGTTGATTTAGTTATTGGGACTCATAACCTGCATAAATTACCAGAATTAGTTAGTGAAATAGAAGAGAGTGATGAAAGAATTATCTCAGTATGGAATCAAGAAAAGGGTATAATTCCCGATTTACCATCGGTTAGAAAAAGTGATTTTCAAGCCTGGGTAACAATCATGCAGGGCTGTGATAATTACTGTAGTTACTGTATAGTTCCTTATGTAAGGGGACATGAAAGAAGCAGACCGAAAGAAAATGTAATCAAAGAAGTTAAAAAATTAATAGATGATGGTGTTGTGGAAATTACCTTATTAGGTCAAAATGTTAATTCCTATGCACAAGATCTAAAGGCTGATTACGATTTTGCAGATCTTTTAGCGGAATTAGATGAAATTGAAGGATTGAAACGTATTAGATATATGACCTCACATCCTAGAGACTTTAATGAAAAAGCCATAAAAACTATTGCCAAAAGTAATAAGGTATGTGAACATTTCCATCTACCTATTCAATCAGGTAGTAATGAGTTGCTTTATGCGATGAATAGAGGCTATACAAGAGAAGAATATTTAAAAATAATTGATAAGATTAAAAATAACTTTGATCATTATTCTATAACAACAGATTTTATAGTAGGCTTCCCAGGTGAAACAGAAGAAGATTTTCAAGATACTTTAGATATTGTTAAAAAGGTTGAATTCGATATGGCCTTTACATTTAAGTATTCTAAGCGGTCAGGAACACCAGCTGCTAAAAAAGATAATCAAATAAGTGAAGATATAAAAGACAGACGGCTTCAAAAATTAATGAAAGTACAAAATAAAATTAGCTTACGGCAAAATAAGAAACTAGAAGGAAAGACCTTAGAAGTCTTAGTAGAAGGAGAAAGCAAAAATAATCCTGAAACCTTTATGGGGAGATCACGAACTAATAAACTTGTTATCTTTCCAAGGCAGAGCGGCTTAATCGGTAAAGTTGTTAAAGTAAAAATTAATAATGCACAAAGCTGGACATTATACGGTGATGTGATAAAAACCTGAAAGATTTAATCTTTCGGGTTTTCTTTATTAGAATAGTAACATATGCTATAATATAATTTAGTATGTATAGGATAAATAGATATATATAAAGTATTTGAGGTGGTATTTTGGCTAAGTTAACTCCTATGATGCAGCAGTACCATAAAATAAAAGAAAACTATCCGGATTCCATTCTGTTTTTTAGAATGGGAGATTTTTATGAAATGTTTGAAGATGATGCAAAATTAGCCGCTAAAAAGTTAGATATTGCCTTAACTTCACGTAATAAGGGCTCAGGTGAAAAAACTCCTATGGCAGGAGTGCCGGCTCATTCAGCCGAATCATATATCGCTGAATTAATTGATCAGGATTACAGTGTAGCAATTTGTGAACAACTAGAAGATCCCAGTGAGGCCAGCGGTTTAGTGAAAAGAGATGTTATCCGGGTTATTACACCTGGTACAATAATAGAAAATGAAATCCTTGATTCTTCTGAAAATAATTTTTTAACTTCAGTAGTAAAGTTTGAAGACAAAATTGGGATTTCTTATGTAGATATTTCAACCGGAGACTTTTTTATTACAGAAATAAATGGTAAAAAACTAGAAAAGGTATGGGATGAAATAGATCGTATTAAACCTAGAGAGGTTATCTTTGATAAATCAATTGAGAAATCTCCTAAATATGATTACCTAGAAAACAAATTAGATTTTGTAGTTAAACATAAAGAAAAAATGAATTATGAAAAAGCATATAATCTTTTAATAGATCATTTTAACACCCAATCTTTGTCTGGTTTTGGCTGTGATGACTTAAGAGCTGGTGTCATTGCAGCTGGACAGGTCATGAACTTTCTAAAAGATACTCAAAAAAGAACTATTTTTCATATCAATAAATTAAAAAGGTATAATATTGATGATTATATGGTTTTAGATTATTCAACCCGTAGAAATCTTGAACTTACTACCACTATTAGGGAAAATAAAAAAGAAGGTAGTTTGTTAAGTATCATTGATAAAACAACGACTGCAATGGGTTCTAGATTAATAAAACGTTGGATTAATCAACCTTTGATTGAAAAAGACCGCATAGTAGAAAGGTTAAATGCAGTTGATGAACTAAGTGATAATTACCTAAAGATGCAGGAAATAGAAGAAAATTTAGAAGAAATTTATGATTTAGAAAGAATCTTAAGTAAGATTACTTATGAAACAGCTAATGCCAGAGATTTAGCTTTTTTAAGAACATCTTTAAATAAATTACCTGAAATTAAAGAAAGTATCAAAGAGTTTGAAACCGAATATATAAATAAACTTTATGAAAACTTTGATACTCTAAAGGATTTATATAATTTAATTGATAAGTCAATTGTAGATGATCCGCCGGTAACTGTAAGAGAAGGTAATCTAATAAAAGAAGGCTATGATGAGGAATTAGATGAATTAAGATCAATGCGAGATGAAGGTAAAGAATGGATTACTAATCTTCAAAAAGAAGAAAGAAACAGGACTGGAATCTCTTCTTTAAAAGTTGGTTTTAACAAAGTATTTGGTTACTATATTGAAGTAACCAATGCTAATTTAGATAAAGTCCCTGATGATTATGAAAGAAAACAAACCTTATCTAATAGTGAAAGATATATTACACCTGAATTAAAAGAAAAAGAAGCTAAAGTTTTGGGTGCAGAAGAAAAGATCAATGATATGGAGTACGACCTTTTTGTAGAGGTCAGAAATGAAATATCCAATAATATTGAAAGAATAAAAGAAACAGCTACAATTATTAGTAAAATAGATGTAATCTTATCATTAGGTATTGTGGCTATTGAAAATAATTACTGTAAACCCGAAATAAATAATTCAAATAAGATTGAAATTAAAAATGGCCGCCATCCTGTCGTTGAGAAGATGGTTACTGACCGGTTTGTACCTAATGATACTTACTTAGACAATGAGGAAAATCGCTTTTTAATTATTACAGGACCTAATATGTCTGGTAAATCGACTTATATGAGGCAAGTTGCCTTAATTATACTGTTAGCCCAAATCGGTAGTTTTATTCCTGCTAAAAGGGCTTCTATCGGTCTTGTGGACAGAATATTTACAAGAGTGGGGGCCAGTGATGACCTAACCACAGGTCAAAGTACTTTTATGGTTGAAATGAATGAAGTTTCTAATATTGTTAATAATGCTACCGATAAAAGTTTAATTATCTTAGATGAAGTAGGCCGCGGTACTTCTACTTATGATGGAGTAAGTATTGCCTGGGCTGTTACTGAATATATTAATGATCCTGAACGAATCGGAGCTAGAACATTATTTGCCACTCATTACCATGAACTTACTGAATTAGAAGATAAACATCAGGGTATTAAAAACTACAATGTATTAGTTGAAGAGGATGAAAAAGGAGTACACTTTTTATATAAAATCGTACCCGGCCAGGCCAATCAAAGCTATGGTATTGAAGTAGCTCGTTTAGCTGGTATACCTCAGGAAATAATTATAAATGCAGAAAGACTGTTAAAAAAATTAGAATCACAGAATAATCAAGAAAAAATGAGTTATGAATTTGAAAGAAAAGAAAAACAATCAACTAGAGAACAACTTGAGTTATTTCAATCTGAGTCTGAATTGGAAAAGAAGCTTAAGGAATTTGATATCTTAGATGTAACTCCCATGGAAGCTATGAACTTTTTATATGAACTAAAAAAAGACTTAAAAGAGGAAGATTAAAATGAATGATATTATACAGCTTTCGGAAACTGTTGCCAATCAAATATCAGCAGGAGAAGTAATCGAAAGGCCTGCTTCAATAGTTAAAGAATTAGTTGAAAACTCAATTGATGCAGATAGTGAAAATATTACTATAAAAATTAAAGAAGGCGGAAAAGAAAAGATTCAGGTTATTGATGATGGAACTGGTATCAAACCTGACCAGGTTAAACTAGCTTTTTCCCGTTATGCTACCAGTAAGATAGAAGAAGCTGATGACCTCTTTTCATTGGCGACATTAGGCTTTAGAGGAGAGGCATTAGCCTCTATTTCATCGATCTCTAAAGTCGAAGTTATCAGTAGGCATCAAGATGAAATGAAGGGTAAAAAACTTGTTATTGAAGGTGGCGAAATAAAGGAAAATACTACAATTGGAGCCCCGGTTGGGACCAATATTACTGTTATTGATATCTTTTACAATACTCCTGCCCGCTATAAATACATGAAAACAACCAGAACAGAATTTAGACATATTAGTAATATATTAAACAAAGAAGTTATTTCTTTTCCAAATATAAACTTTAAATTTTACCATGATGGTAAAAAATTACTAGATACGCCCAGTAATGGTAAAGTCAAGGACACTATTTACAGTGTTTTTGGTAAAGAAATGACCAATAACCTATTATATGTAGAACATGAAGAACAGTTCGTTAAAATTCAAGGCTATATAGGACATCCCTCCTATAATCGTTCCTCTAGAATTCATCAGTATTTTTATGCAAATGGACGTTCAGTAGAAAGTAATTTATTAGCAAAAGCCTTAGAAAGAGGTTATAAAGGTTATCTTAACAAGGGGAAAAATCCAATTGCCTTTATTTTTATTGAACTTAACCCCATATTAGTTGATGTTAATGTACATCCCACTAAAAGAAGGGTTAAATTTAGTCGATATCAAACCATTATGGAAGTTATAGAAAACGCAGTGAAAAGAAAGCTAAACTCAATAAATACCGTTAAAAATATAAATTTTAATAAAGATACAAAGGATAAATCAAAAAATAAAAATGATGATGGTTCTTCAAAAACTTTTAATAAAAAACAAATAGATAATAATCAAAAAAGCAAAAAACAATATGAAAAAAACTCTCTTTTTAAAGAAAGTAAATCAAATAAAAATTATTATGATCAAAAGCAAAGAACCGTTATCAAAAACTATAATAATAAAAGGGATGAGATAGATTTAGATGTAGAATTTGATTTTAAAATCAACAAAATCTTTGGTCAACTTTATAATACCTATATTATAATAGAGTCTGAAGAAGGATTATATTTAGTAGACCAACATAATGCCCATGAAAAAATAATCTACAATGAGCTATTAGATAAATATAATAATGAAAATCAAATAAAAACACAATCCCTATTAACTCCTGTAAATATAGAACTTAGTAATACCGAAATGGATATTATTATGAACAATAAAAAAACATTTAGTAATTTAGGTATTGATATTGAACAGTTTGGTTCTAAAAGTATTATTGTAAACGCTATCCCAACTTATTTAAAAGAAAAAAATCAAAAATCTGTAGTAAGAGATATTATTGATGAAATTGTTAAACAAAATAAAAATGTAAAAAAATCTAAACTAATTGAAGAAGCTCTAATATATATAGCTTGTCGTAGTGCAGTCAAAGCAGGTGAACAGTTAACAAATAATCAGATAACCTATATTGTTAATAATCTCTTTAAACTTGAAAACTATGATAGATGTCCACACGGAAGACCAATCCTACTTATTCTTTCAAAAGAAGAAATAGACAAGGAGATTGGTAGATAATGGCTCACAAATATGATAAGGTAGTTGCAATTTTAGGACCTACTGCAGCAGGAAAAACAGAACTTTCCTTAAAGATTGCAAAAGAGTTTGACGCTGAAATTATTTCTGCTGATTCGATGCAAATATATCAGGAAATGAATATTGGTACAGCTAAAGTTTCTAAAGAAGTTCAAAAAAAGATAAAACACCACCAAATAGATATTATAAAACCCAATCAAGACTATTCTGTAGCTGATTATCAAGTCGATGTTGACCCTATTATAAAGGATATCTTTCAAAGAGATAAACTACCACTTTTAGTAGGTGGCACTGGTTTATATATTAAAGCAGTTTTAGAAGGTTTTTCTCTGCCAGATATGGATCCAGATAAAAAATTAAGAGAAAAATTAAGAAAAGAAGCTAAAGAAAAAGGAAATGAATATGTCCATCATAAATTAAAAGAAATTGATCCTAAATTAGCCAACAAATTACATCCTAATGACTTAAGAAGGGTAATTAGAGGTATCGAAATATATAAATTAACTGGCCATACTAAAACATACTATAAGAAAAAACAAGAGGAAGCTCCACCCAGATATGAGGCAATAAAAATAGGTTTAACTAGAAATAGACAAGAATTATATGATAGAATAAATAAAAGAGTTGA
>CAYSHP010000039.1:0-21919 GCA_964430875.1 uncultured Halanaerobiales bacterium | reverse complement strand
AACTTGAAACTTATTAAGAACTGTCAGGGTCTGCTGTTCACTTTTCAAGGTTCTATTTCTCTACTGCGAAATTATATTAACACTTTTCGCGGCCGCTGTCAAGGAATTTTTTCGGCCTCTTTTTTTCTGCCTTTTTCCCTCAGCGACATTTTATATCTTATCAGCTAACCCCCGCTATGTCAAGGGGAAATTTGATTAATCTTCCATTATTTTTAAAATAACCGTTCTTGTTCTTGGTCCATCGAAATCACAAAGGAATATTCCCTGCCAACTACCAAGCTTTAATCTTCCATTTTTTATTATTATTGTTTCGTTATTACCCATGATACTTGTTTTTATATGTGCATCTGCATTACCTTCTATATGTTTATAGTTATCATGTTTTGGTATAAGTTTTGCAAATTCATTTATTATATCCTTTTTAACATCTGGATCAGCATTCTCATTTATAGTAACAGCAGCAGTAGTATGTAAAACATTAATAATTAAAATACCATCTTGAACATTTGATTCTTTTATGAAATTAAGTACTTGATTAGTTATATCAACCATATCATTTCTTCTTGAACTTTTTACTTCTAATTTTTTATACATTATTATACCCCCAATTTTTATATTTTTCCTTCTATAATTATTATAAATATTATTTAGTACTGATTGCAAATTAAATATACTTATTTTATTATTTCCTCAATAAAAATGTTCTAATAATCTGTTCACTAGTATTTTTTAGAAGTTCATTACTTTTTTCTTTTATTGAATTTAAGTTATCAGGCTTATCAATAATACTAAAATATGAGTCTAAACCATAATCTAAAACTTTTTTGACACCTTTTCCTAATGAACCTGCTATAGCAATTACAGGTATTTTAAATTTCTTAGCTCGTTTTGCTACACCAATCGGAGTCTTACCATATATTGACTGCCCATCCAACCTACCTTCCCCAGTTATTACTAGATCAACATTATTTAATTTATTCTCAAAATTCACTGTATCTAAAATTATATCGATACCAGTTTCTAATTCCGCATCTAAAAAAGCAACCAACCCAGCTCCTAAACCACCTGCAGCACCAGCCCCTGGAATTTCATTCACATCTTTTCCTAGATATTCCTTGACCTTTTTATTAAAATGTCTTAAGTTCTCATCTAACTTTTTTACTGTATCTTTATCTGCTCCTTTTTGAGGTGAATAAACATAGGCAGCTCCATTTTTACCGAAAAGAGGATTATCGACATCACAAGCTACCCTAATTTTAGTATTTTTAATTCTACTATCTATTCCTTTTATATCTATTGTTTCAATTTCTTTTAAATATCCCCCTCCAAAATCTATTTCTTCATTCTTTTTATTTAAAAATTTAACTCCTAAGGCTTGAGCCATCCCTACTCCTGCATCTGTAGTAGCACTACCACCTATACCAATAATAATTTCATCTACATCATGCTCTAATGCTGAATTAATTAATTGACCAGTACCATAAGTAGTTGTTTTCGTGGGATCTCTTTTTTCTTCCGGAACTAGTGGTAAACCCGAAGCAGAGGCCATTTCAATAACTGCTGTTTGGCCATTCCCAAGTATACCATAAAAAGCATTAACATTTTGACCTAGAGGTCCCGTAACTTTTTTATTAATAATTTCTCCATTCGTTGCATCAACTAAAGATTGAACAGTACCTTCTCCTCCATCAGCTAAGGGAAGTATCTCTACTTCAATCTCTTTTGAAAAAGATTTTATACCATTTTTTATTGATATAGCGACTTCTAAGGCTGTTAGAGAACCTTTAAAAGAATCAGGGGCTACTAATATTTTCAAAACTATACCACCTCTTTTTTAAATAATTTTTTTAATTTTAAAGGGTTTTAACTTCTTAAATAGAATTATTAATAATGTAAACTGGGGAGCAAGCAGCTGAGAGGATGTATTACACATCGACCCACAACACCTGATCCTGGTAATGCAGGCGCAGGGAACATTTACTCAGTATTGTTCCTCCAATTAAAATTAGGAGGGTTTTTTTATGAAAATAAGTCTTAGAGCAATTACAGAAATTGCAGTCGCAGTCGCACTAGCAGTGATTTTTAACTTTCTTCCTTTATGGAAGATGCCACAAGGTGGTTCAGTTAGCTTAGAAATGCTACCTATCTTAATTATAGCATTAAGATGGGGTCTAAAGGAAGGATTATTAGCAGGTTTTGTCTATGGATTATTGCAATTAGCTTTCAATCCTTATATAATTCATCCTATTCAGATTATCTTAGACTATCCTTTACCTTACATGTTATTAGGAATAGCAGGACTATTTAAAGACCAGGTTAAAAAATATAAAGATAAAAAAATTAATATCTATATAATATTGGCACTTTTATTTGGTGGATTTTTAAGATTTGTAACTCATGTTCTTTCAGGAGTTGTATTTTTCTCACAATATGCTCCCGAAGACACAAATGTGTGGATCTATTCAATAATATATAATGGTAGTTTTATTGTACCATCTCTGATTGTTTGTTATGTTGTAATAGCTATACTAAAACAAAAAATCATATATTTAAATAGATAGCTATTAAATAAGCCAGAGTTGCAAACAACTCTGGCTTTTACTTTCTTTAATATATTTATTTTTGTTCTGGTCTCATTGTTGGGAATAATATCACATCTCGGATTGATCTTGAATCGGTCATTAGCATTATAAGTCGGTCAATACCGATACCAAGTCCACCAGTAGGTGGCATACCATATTCTAAAGCTCTAATGAAATCTCTATCCATCATCTGAGCCTCTTCATCACCAGCTTCCCTCTGTTCCATCTGATGTTCAAATCTTTTCTCCTGTTCAAATGGATTATTTAACTCACTAAAAGCATTTGCTATTTCCCAACCATTAATAAATGCTTCAAATCTATAGGTGAAATTGGGATTATTTTCTTTCTTCTTAGCTAAAGGTGATACCTCAATTGGATAATCCATGACAAAAGTAGGTTGAATTAGATCTTCTTCCACTAAGTTTTCAAATACTTCATACAACACTTCACCTTTAGATAAATCTTTTTCTTCTATCTTAACGCCAAGTTCTTCTGCTTTTTTATAAGCAGCAGCTGCATCTTCAAATTCATCATAATCAAAACCAGTTTTTTCTTTTACTAATTCTTTCATAGAAATACGTTTCCAGGGGATACTAAGATCAATATCCTGTCCTTGATAAGAAATTTTAGTGGTTTCAAGAGTTTCCTTAGCTGACTCAACAACTAATTCTTCTGTTATATCCATCATATCATGATAATCTGCTTGGGCTTGGTAAAGTTCTAAGGTAGTAAACTCAGGATTATGTTTATATGACATACCCTCATTTCTAAAGTTTCTATTGATCTCATATACTCTATCAAAACCACCCACAATTAATCTTTTCAGATAAAGTTCAGGCGCAATTCTTAAATACAGTTCCATATCTAAAGCATTATGATGGGTAACAAATGGTTTTGCATTTGCTCCACCTGGTATGGGATGCATCATAGGAGTTTCTACTTCTAAAAAATCTTTTTCTTCTAATATATCTCTAAAAGCTCTAATTATTTTACTTCTAGTCTCAAAAGTATCTTTTACTTCCGGATTCATTATTAGATCTAAATATCTTTGACGATATCTCATTTCTTTATCTTTTAACCCGTGGAATTTTTCAGGTAATGGTCTGATTGACTTTGTTAATAAGCTGAAATTTTTAACTTTAACAGAAATTTGACCTCTATTAGTTTTAAATACTTCACCTTCAAAACCAATAATATCTCCCATATCTAATTCTGTAAATAATTCATATCTGTCTTCACCTATTAAATCTACTTTTACATATAACTGCATTTTGCCGGACATATCCTGGATATCAGCAAAACTTGCTTTTCCATGTGTTCTTAAAGCCATTAAGCGGCCGGCCATTTTTACTTTGTTTTCTTCGAATTCTTCAAAGTTTTCTTTAATTTCTTCTGCATAAGTATCTACTTCATATTTTTTAGCGAAATTTTTGATACCGCGTTCTCTAAAATCTTCCATTTTTTCTATTTTTTGTTTCATTAGCTTATTTAAATCTTTTTCAAATTCTTCAGACATTCTATCCCTCTTTCTTATTCACTGGATTTTTCAATAGATATTATTTCATAATTAATAGTGCCTTTAGGAACCTTAACTTCCACTTTTGTTCCCACAGTTTTACCCAATATGGCTTTGCCAATCGGAGACTCATTGGATATTTTATGCTTAAGCGGATCAGCTTCTGCAGTTCCTACTAATTTATAGGTAACATAACCATCTTCATCTAAATTATGAAGTCTTACTGTAGTACCTAAATTTACTTTATCATCACTTACTTCATCATCTTTTATTACTTTTGCATTATCAATTAATTGTTTTATTTCCTTAATTCTTCCTTCCACAAATGCCTGTTCATTTTTGGCATCATCATATTCAGAGTTTTCACTAATATCTCCGAATTCACGTGCTACTTTAATTCGTTTTGCAACTTCTCTTCTTTTTTCTGTTGTTAATCTTTCTAGTTCTTCTTCTAGTTTTTGATAACCTTTTTCTGTTAATAATACTTCTTCAGCCATAAGAAAATACTCCTTTTGTTAAAATTTTCATTAATAATATCTTTTATTGTTAATATAGATATTTCAATTATTAATCATTATAAGTTAATTGTTATTTAATGTCAAGATGTTCGGTAATTCCTTTGTTATTTTTAAACAAAAAGTAATAAGAGTAATACTACAATTGGAATCAAAAGTAATTGACTCTGTATTTTTTTAGGTAATAATTTATAAACGAATTTTGATATATTTATTAAGATATTGTAAATTTGATTTTCCATATCAACTTCAAGAGTTTTCACTTTTTCTTTTCCTGTTATAATTCGGTACCAATTTTTCATTTTTATCAAAAATAGATCCATGGAAGGAACCGGTTTTTCTTCAACATAAGCCCAATTTGTTAATTTTAGAAAACTTAAGGCAATAATAATATATACACTATTTTTTATCAAACCCTCCAATAAATGAAAATCTGTATAATTAATACCTATTAATGAATTACTTACAAATCCTATAACTAAAATTATTATAATTGGTAAACCTATTGAAAATAATGTATTGCCTTCAATATATTTAACTTCTTGATCAATCTCTTCATCATGATCTAAATTGAAAATTCCCCATTTTAAGAACCTAAATACATAAATATAGGTTAAGATACTTAATAAATGAAATAGATATGTGAAAAACAAACCATCTCCAGCAGCGTATTTAACTAATGTTTTACTATTATAACCTGCAATAAAAGGAAAACCAACTAAAACTAATAAGCCCAATATTGTTAAAACCGAATTGAGTTTATCCTTATACCAGCCATTTTTAAAATCATAAATAGTTCTACTTTTAATTTTCTTAATCCAATAACCACTACCTAAAAAGAGGCTGGTTTTAGCTAATCCATGCACAATAATATGTAGTACACTCCCCCAATAGGCATAGGTATTACCACTACCAATTCCAATAGCTACAAATCCTAATTGACTAATTGTACTAAATGCTAATAAAACTTTATAATCAGTTGCTAAGATAGCCTGAATACCAGCATAAATTACCATTGCTATCCCTGCATAGAACAATACTATATTCCCAGTTATTACTGTTTTTAATAATAACACAAAGCCCAATTTAACAACCCAACCCGATAAAATTGCACTTACAGGAGAAGGAGCTCTTGAATGAACAATTGGTAGCCAAAAGTGTAAACCAATAATGGCACTTTTAACTCCTACTCCAATTATTAAAAGCAGTTGTAAATTAAAATTATCAATGGGTCCAATCTTAGTGTAGCCTGCATTCATAATTACTAATATAACATATAATAAAAAATTACTTCCAATAAACTGGATAATTAAATATATCCTAGCAATCTTATTACCACCCCAAAGTAACATAGCAAATGTGGTGATTGTAACTAACTCCCAACCGATCATAAATATTATCCAGTTATTCGTTAAAATTATCATAACAAAACTAATGGTATAAATTAAAATACTCAAATTAAACCAATCTCTATGCTCATAGGTATAATCACGAGTAGATAATAATGAAACTGTTGTTATTATAATTCCTATTAAAACAAACATCATATTTAATTTGTTAACTTCAAAATTTTCAATAAACAGTTCTGTTAACATAGTAACCTCCCTACAAGATAAAAATAGATAAAACTGGACTTAAAATAATGTTAACCACATTATTAATTGGGATATAAAGAAATTTAAAAAACAAGCCAGAAATCAAAACAGATATTACAAAAGTAATTGCAATTACTTTTACTAATCTTTCTCTATATAAAATAGATAACACTAAAGTAAAATCATCAGTTTCTTCTAAATGAACTTTTCTAAAGCCATTAATTATAAACCGAACATAATAAACAAAAGCAAATAAACTGCCAAAGATTATAATAAGAGGAGGTATAAAATAACCTGATTGAATAAAAGATTTAATTGTATACCATCTGCTTATAAACCCAATCATAGGTGGAAAACCAACCATACCTAATGCTACTATTATAAATCCACTGAAAATAATTATATTTTCATAAGCTACTCCCTTGAATTCTTTTAACGAATTAGTGGGAGTATGTTGGATTAGATATCCGCTTGTAGTAAATAATGAAATCTTCATTAAGGAATGGCTCGTTACATAAAATAAGCCAGCAATAAGTGACAGTCTTGTATTAAGAGTTAATGTAGCTATTATTATTCCTAAATGACCTATTGTAGAATACGCTAATATTTTTTTAATATCTTCTTCATATAAAGCTAAGATATGTCCTATTAAACTTGATAAAATTGCAATAATTATAACTAACAAATCTAATTTTAGATTCTCTAAAACTTCAAATCCAAACACATCCCAAAATATTCTTAAATAATCATATATATAAACATTTATTAACACACCTGAAATAAAAGCACTGATCGGGCTGGGGGCAGCGCTTTGTACTTTAGCAACCCAAAAATGTAAAGGAAATATACCAATTTTGATAAAAATACCAATTAAGAAAAACACTACTATAATATTTTGAAGATGTATGGGAATCATATTAAAATTTACTGAAATTTCATTATAGTTTAAGGTACCTAAGTTAAAATAGATTAAAATAATCGCAATAAATATAAACAATCCACCCATAATACCATAAAACATATATTTTATGGCTGCTTCCGTGCCTTCTATATTTCTTTTAAATGCAATAAGTGGAGCAGAAGTAATTAATATAAGTTCAAGCATTACATATAAATTAAATATATCACCAGTAACTAATATACCCTGGATAGCTCCCCAAATTATAAATATTAAAACATAATATTTACCTTCATGATGGCCTATATACCCAATTGAATAAAAAATCAATAAAAACATTGAAAAATTAACTAATACTAAAAAATATAAGGAAAGCATATCTGTTTTTATCATTATTCCTAAAGGAGGTAGCCAGCCTCCTAAATTATATTCAAGATAAAAAATACCCTCTTTTATTTTTCCAATATTAACAAGAATAAAACTAATAAATAAAGATATTTCAATTATATTAGCACTAATAACTAATATTTTTCTTTTCTCTTTTTTCCATTTATCAATTAAGGGTATTAAAAAAGCTGTAAAAAATGGAATTATGATTAATAATATAAGTATGTTATGCACATTTATCACTTGCCTAATGTTTAATATTTCTTATTCTTTTTATGTTTGACCACCCAGTATTGATTGTATATATATAGAAGGATTCTGAATTACATTCACGACTTCCTCCACAGGCCCTAAAATAACTTTAAAGAAAATCCCAGTGACTAATACAGCTATTATAAAAAATAAGGCAACATCTTTTACAATTCGTTCACGATAAAATACAGTCAAAATAAGGCGGAACTTATCGGGAGGACCTATACTTACTTTTTTAAAGCCACTAATGATATATTTTATATAATATACAATAGCAAAAATACTACCAATTATTAAAATTAAGGCCCCTAGATAAAAATCTTCTGCTAAGAAAGCTTTTAACAAAAACCATTTACTAAAAAAACCTATCATAGGAGGCAAACCTATAATACCTCCAGCCACAATGATAAAACCAGTGAAAATCATCATATTCTTATATGCCACACCTTTTAGATCTTCTCTTTTATTCCCAGGAGTAAATTGTAATATATAGCCTGTTGATGTAAATAATGATATTTTCATTAAAAGGTGGCTTAAAACATGTAAGAGGCCCGCTAATAAAGCCAACCTTGTATTTATCGTTAAAACCGCTATCATAATTCCCAAATGACCTATCGTGGAATAGGAAAGCATCTTTTTAACATTATCTACATATAAAGCTAAAAGATGGCCGATCATGCTAGAAATAAGTGCAACATAAATTATTATATTATTAATTCCCATCTCTTGTAATACATTAAAACCAAATATAAACCAAAATATTCTTATATAAGCATAGATATATATCTTCTCTACAATTCCTGATAAAAGGGCACTGATCGGGCTGGGGGCAGCACTTTGCGCTTTAGCAACCCAGAAATGAAACGGAAATATACCTAACTTTATTGAAAACCCTATCAAGAAAAATATAGCAATAAAACTTTTGGTTTCATAGGAAATAAGTGATAAATTATTATGGATATCAGCAAAATTTAAAGTTCCCACATTGAAATATATCAATAAAACACCTACAAAAGTAAACAATCCACCAATTATTCCATAAACCATATACTTAATGGCAGCTTCTGTGGCTTGCCTATTTCGGTTAAAAGCAATTAAAGCAGAAGACGAAACCAATATCAGCTCAATAAACACATAAAAATTAAACAAATCACCGGTTAATATTATCCCCTGCATAGCAAACCATAATAAAAAAATTAAAACATAATATTTACCTTCATGATGACCTATATATCCGATAGAATAGATTATTGCAAATAGCACTGCAAAAGTGACTAAGGCTGAAAAATAAAATGATAACATATCCATAGTCAAAACTATTCCTAACGGAGGAAGCCATCCACCCAGATAATACTTTAAAAAAAGACTACCATCTTTTATTTTACTTAAATTATTAACTATAAGTAAAAAAAAGATGAAAAACTCTAAAAATGCCCCCAGGAGCACCAAATATTTTCTAATATCTTTTTTTATAATGTCAACTAATGGGATTAAAATTGCTGTTGAAAGTGGAACAATTATCAATAATAAAATTAAAACTTCCAAAATATTAACCCCCTGACAGATCTATAATGTTATATTAAATATTTAATATATAATCAATATAAAAGTTAGAATTTTGCATGACTTCTACAGCTCCTTCAATCGGGCCAAAAATCACCTTAAAAAATATGCCTGTAATTAATACAGCTATAACAAAAAAGAGAGCAATATCAGTAACAACTTGTTCTCTATAAAAAACGGTTAAAATCAACCTGAACTTATCAGGAGGACCTAAACTCATCTTTTTAAACCCGGTAATGATATATTTAATATAATAAACAAATGCAAAAATACTGCCTATTAATACTATAATTGCAGCTAGGTGATAACCATCAGTCATAAAGGCTTTTAAAATATACCACTTACTAGCAAAACCTATCATTGGTGGTAAACCAATCATACCTCCTGCCACGATTGTAAAGCCAACGAAAATTAACATATTCTTATATGCTACACCTTTTATATCTTCTCTTTTATGACTCGGGGTAAACTGAAGTATATAACCAGTAGCTGTAAATAAAGAGACCTTCATTAACAGATGACTTAAAACATGCAATAGGCCAGCTAATAAAGCTAACTTAGTGTTTATAGTCAAAACTGCAATAATTAGACCAAGGTTTGCAACTGTAGAATAAGCCAAAGTTCTTTTAATATCATTTTCATATAAAGCCATCACATGTCCTATAATACTAGATATTAAAGCTATAACCAAAATTATATGGTCTAAACCAGCTGCCACTAAAACATCAAAGCCAATTACATTCCAGAATAATCTTATAAAAACATATACATATACTTTAACTATTACCCCTGATAAAAGGGCACTAATTGAACTTGGACAAGCACTATGAGCTTTTGATAACCAGAAATGGAAAGGGAAAATTCCCATCTTTATAAAAATTCCTATTAAAAAGAAAAATGCTATAGTTTTTTGTATATATAAAGAAAGACTGCCAAAGTTCTGAGATATATGGGCAAAATTTAAGGTACCTAAATTAAAATAGACTAGCACTACTCCAATAAAGACAAAAAGTCCACCGATTGTTCCATAAAACATATATTTAATAGCTGCTTCGGTTCCATTTCTGTTTCTTTTAAAGGCAACCAAAGGTGCTGAAGTTATTAACAAGAGTTCTAAAAATACATCCAAGTTAAAAATATCTCCAGTAAGCACAATTCCATGCATTGCAGCCCAGATCAGAAATAATAAGACATAGTATTTACCTTCATGATGACCGATAAAACCTATAGAATAAGCAACAATTAATAATAAAGAAATAGATATTAATGTAGAAAAAAACAAGGACAACATATCCATGCTTAAAGTTATGCCAATTGGAGGTATCCACCCTCCTAAATAGTAGGTTAGAAAAAAAGAATTGTCAATAATTTTATCAAAATTAGTTAAAATTATAAAAATTCCAATAGAAAATTCAACTACTGTAGAAAAACCTACCAATACTTTTCTTGCTTTATTACTGAAAACATCTACAAAAGGAATCAAAATAGCAGTTGCTAAAGGTACAATAATTAATAAAATTAAGGTTATACTCAATCTTCTATCATACCCCCAATCTGGTCAGGGTTAGTACTATTAGTAAACTTGTTCAATTCTATTATTAATGTAAGTAAAAAAGCAGAGGTACTGGCACCAATTACTATACCCGTTAATATTAATGCCTGGGGAACCGGATCATTCATCTGAGATGTAACCTGTGTTCCATTAATAATAGGAATCATACCACCTCGGTCTGTTATAGAGATAAACCAATAAAAGATTGCCCCCTCCATAATATTTAATCCTATTACCATCTTTATTAAATTTTTCTTTACTAAAATGGCATAAAACCCTAAAAGAAATAAAATAACAAAAACTAAATTATTTATCACAGGTTCACCTCCTCTTTAAAAGTCTTTTGAATCATACTGTAAAAGATTATCGCAAGGCCGGCCCCTATTTTAAATCCAATACCGATATTAATAAAAGGAATACTACCAGCACTAATTAAAGATCCTACTCCCGAATTTAATATTTTTAAATTTACTAAAAAATTGCCTCCCATTACAATTCCTAGTAATCCAAGACCAATAAACAGTAAGGCTCCACTAGTTTCTAATAAGGTTTTGGTAGTAGGACTATATCTTTTGTAATCAAACTCACTACCATATACTATACTAAAGATGATAGAAATTGAACCCAAAATTACACCACCCTGGAATCCTCCCCCTGGAGAAAGATGACCATGTGAAATAATATAGATACCAAATAAAAAGATGAAAGGGGTTAACATTCCAAAGGTTCTTTTAACAATAAAAGACAGACCATGTGAAGAAACCGGCAGAGTTTTTCTAGAAAGTAATAGCACAATACCACTAACTGCCCCAAATATTATTGTACTTTCACCTAAGGAATCATAAGCCCTATAATCATATAAAATAGCGGTAACGAAGTTCAGAGAACCAGTTTCTTTTACTGCATTGTTCGTAATGTGATGATAGATGCTGTTGGCATATTCAAACTGTAAGGGTAATTTATTAAAGTGTACTAATAAAGTAATACCCAGTAGTGATAAGATAATTATTTTAAATATATTCTTTGCTTTAGACATCTAATCATCCTCTCTAAAGATACTTTTTCCTTCCCTTACCTGGCTAATTACTGTCATAAAAATTGCTGTATTTAATCCTGCTCCAATTACTGCTTCAGCTAAAGCTACATCAGGAGCATTGTGAATTAAATAAAGAGTTGTTAATGTAATTGAAAATATTGACAAAAATATTATCGAAATAAGCTCTTCCTTAAATGAAATCGCTAAATAAGCAGTAGCAATTAAAAATATAATTAAAAGATACTTTAAAATAATCATTGAGACTCACCATCTAAATATTCAGAGTACTCATCCACACTTTTTACTTCTGGACAGGCAATCTGTCTTCGATAAGAAGCACGTGCAATGGCATGCGTTGCCAGAGGGTTTGTAATTAAAAAGATTAGACCAATCAATAATATTTTCATACTTAAGTAAAATTCCCATACATAAATAGCTATCCCTATAGAAAGCAAAACCGCACTTATTGTTAAGACCACAGCACTAGCATGAATACGAGTATAAACATCTGGAAACCTAATTAAACCAATGGTTGTTATAACAGCAAAAATCATAGCTGTTCCCATAAATAAATAAGAAATTATTAATCTTATTTCCATTATTTATACAACTCCTTGTATTCGAAGTATTTTGCAAAAATTAAAACATCTACAAATAATAATATTGCATAAGCTAACACAATATCAACTAACATTCTTATATCAATAAATAGCGCTAACAAGAGAATTACCAGAGAAATAAATATGATAATAGTATCAGCAGCAATTAATCTATCGGTAATAGTAGGCCCTTTAATCAATCTATAAGAATTTATCATTGCTAATATTACTAAAAATATCGCCATTCCTATAATCATCTAAAAATCACCTCTAACCATTTTTCAAATCTTTCAATAACTTGTCTGCGTGTCTCGGCTTCTTCAACGGTGGTAACATCAATCCAGTGTATAAAAAAAGCTTTTTCTTTCATATCAAAATCCAAGGTTAAAGTCCCGGGAGTTAAAGTTATTAAATTTGCTAGTATAGTTAAAGCAGTTACATTTCTTAAAGTAGTTTTTACCTTTACAATACCGGGAGAAAAAGATGGTTTTTTTTCAAAAACATGTTTCGAAACTTTTAAAGCTGCCACAAAAGCTTCATAGAAAAATACTGGAATAAATAATAAAATATATAGAAACTTTCTTAAATAAAATGTCCATTTTCTTTTTCTATTGGAACTTCTAAACAATAAATCACTATATAACCAAGTTGTTACAAGGGAAGCTATTGATCCAACAATTAAAATATCTTGTGAAATACCACCTGCAAAAATAATCCAAATTGCCAAAGTAATAAAAAATGTAAAAATCTTTCTACGCATGACTTCCCTCCTTAATCATAAACACCATATGAGATATTCTTCTTAATTATAACATTAAACATTTAGATGTTAAAACCCTTTTTATTAATTAATATAAAAAATACCGCAATTAAGCGGTACTTTTTTGTTTGCTATTTATTTTTATTTCCTTTATTTTCTTTTCTTTTAATAAACTTCCATAACTTCTTAATCCTGCTAATCTAAAACCATGTTTTTTAGCTAATTTTTGCATTTCTTTTACTTTCTCTATTTCAATATCAGGTCCTAAACTATAACTTGTAAATTTCTCTTCTAAAGTTAAGAGCATCGTTTCGGCCATACAAGCATAAGCATTTTGCCCTTTTACTCCAAAATTAAAATGAAAATCTACATTTCCAGGAATACTGACTATACCACCTTCAATTACTAAAATATCATCTCTTTTTTTACCGACATTATGGGCAACATCTCTAGGTCTTGCTACATCACAAACAACAGAACCACTTAAAAGATCTTGTGGATCAATTAATGCTTCTACAGCCCCTGAAACCGTTATGAAAATACGTGAAGTTTTTAGTGCTTCTTCTATTTTAGTAGTGATTTGAACACTAATATTATCATTTTCTTTTTCAATTCTTCTTTTCAATTCTTTCAAATTATCTACATTTCTACTAACTAAAATCAAGTTATTAATATCTTTGGCAATTAATCTACTAACAGTTTTTCCGATTGAACCATTTGCTCCTAAAACTGTTATTATTTCTTCTTTTATATTCAAATCCATTTTATCTGCAGCTACCTTGGTACCTTCTATTGCAGTGGCTACAGTATAACTATTTCCAGTTGTAACAGGCACAATCGTATTTTTATCTATTGTAATTCCTTTATCACCTACAACAGAAGTAAAAGATCCTAAACCAACTATATCTACATCTGTTTTTTCAGCTTTTCTAACAGTTTTTATAATTTTATTTAAAACAAACTTTTTATCTAATTTAATAATCTGTTCAGTGGTTAAAGGACAAGCATAAAAATAACCTTTAATTTCTTTACCGGTTTTAGATTGTATGCCAGTTATATTAGAAATTTTAAAAGGTGGAGCATGTTTAGTAGCTTTTTCTAATAAATTCTTTGGGAATTTTTCCATCCATCGAAATTTTCTATAAAAATCTTCAAAACCTAATGGATGTAATATGAATGCAAATTTATCCATTAATATCATCCTTTCCCTTATCAAATTCAATATAATTTGGCTCAAAATTCAATTTTTTTAATATTCTAAGATAATCCTCGGTTTTTATTTGGGAAGGATCTTTTCCTATAATAGCTACTAGTAATGCTTCCATAACATTAGTCCCAAAAGTTCTTCCATTTAAGTTGGGAGTTGTTGTAATTAAAGCTTTTGCACCTTTTTGTTTTAAATTATCTATATCACTACTAGTAGTTGTATTTGTTAGTATTAACTTATTATCAATTCTACTTGGAAGATAAGACTTAATATAATGAAAATCACCTGCGATAATATCTGCTTCATCATAAAACTTTTTAAATTTATCATCTTCAACTTTCTCTTGGTCCTGTTTACTTCCAGTTGGATAAACTAATTCAAAGGGAAGTTTTGTCACAACTGGCGCTATTACAGCTGCTATAATTTTTAAAACCTTTAAAGATTTAATTCGAATAGGAATTCCTAAACCAAATATCAAATCACCACAAACTAAATCTGCTTTTCGTTCTACAAAGGCTTCTGCCATACCAAATCTATCTAAAGCAGCGGTTAATAATACTTTTTTATCAGACAGTGAAATTCCCAGTTGATCTTCAATATAGTTTACTGTCATTCTTTCTAATGTGTTTTTCAATCCAGACCCGTCTACAACAGGAGTTTTTTCTACATTTTTAACTAATCTTTTTGCATCTTTAAAATAATAACAATTATTGGCAACCTGTATAGAAAGGTCAATGCCTCCCATGCCAAAAGCATCATATTTACCATCGAGATCAGTATAAAGTTGAGCAGCTTTCTTTTTATCTCCATTTGTTCCTCTTCTTTCAATTATGAACTTTTCACCTAAAAACTCGGCCTCAACTTTATGATCTCTTTTATCAGAACCAAGACTAATACTAATTACTTTTTTCATAATAAACCTCCTGACATCAGACGAGATGACTTTAACATTTATCTAATTAAAAGGAATCTAATATCTCTTTGATATTATCAGGGTCAACATATTTATCTTCTTTTAAAGGAGATTCGCCCAACTTAATACCTATAACTTTTCCATCTAAAAGTTTATCAACTAAATCCAGTCTCATATCTGAACCTAAAAATACTGTTAAATCAAATTCTTTTAGTTCAACTAAAATCTCAATTACATCTTCAAAAATATCTAGGCCAGACTTTTGCTGGATAAAATTCCATCTTTCTTTTTCAGTCATTACTAAAATATATTCTAATCCATATTCTTTTGCTATATTTACTATCTCTTCCTTATTCTCAACAGGGAAACCTACCAAAGCAATTTTATTGCCTCTTCTTACTTCTCCAATACTTTCTAATCTTGAGATAAATGACCGCTCTATATCCAATTCATCAGCAACTTTTGATTGAGATAAACCCGACTGTCTGAGTTTCAGTATCTTACTGATAGTTTTATCCAGATACTTACTATTTATTACTTTATCTCCAATTCTATAAAATTTCATTAGTAACCTCCCTTTTGTACACACTTTTGTGCACATACATATTTTAACATTTTTTTATAATAAATGCAAAAAAAACCCCTATAATTGGGGTTAACTAAAGTGTCTTTTTATACTTTATTAATATTTTTTCTACTTTGTTTTTCTTTTTCAATTTATTAATCTCATCTTTGACATATGTTGAATTTTTCAAACCCTTCAGATACCAACTGATATGTTTTCTCATCTTGGGTATGGCAACATCTTCTCCATAATATTCTACTGCTTTTTTTAAATGGTATAAAGCTATATCTATTTTTTCTTCTGGCTTAGGTTTAGATATTTCAATACCTTCTTCAAAGTATTTTTTTAATCTCTTTATTAGCCAGGGATTACCCTGAATACCTCTAGCGACCATAATAGCATCACAGTTAGTTTCACTAAACATCCTTTCAGCAGAGTCTATATCAAATATATCTCCATTACCAATTACAGGTATATTTACTGCTTCTTTAACTTCTTTAATTATTTTATAATCTACATTTCCAGAATAAAACTGTTCTCTAGTTCTCCCATGGATTGCTATAAGTTGTGCACCGGCATTTTGAGCAATCTTTGCTATCTTAACAGCATTAATATCATTTTCATTCCAACCTGATCTAATTTTTACAGTTACAGGAGTTTTGAGATTATTAGTCATTGAAGAAATTATTTTGCCAGCTAAGTCTGGCGCCTTCATTAAAGCAGAACCTGCTCCATTTTTTACAACTTTAGGTGCCGGGCAACCCATATTTAAATCAATAAAATCAGGTCTATATTTTTCTTCAATTTTTTTAGAAGCTTTTACAATAAACTCTGGTTCTCCTCCAAAAACCTGAACACTAATATAACCATCTTCTTTAATATTATAATCTAAAAGTTCTTCTGTTCTCTTACTGCCATAAACTAATCCCTTACTAGAAACCATCTCTGTATAAATAAATTCAGCCCCCATTTCTCTTAAAAGCTGTCTATAAGGATAATCTGTTACTCCCGCCATTGGAGCAACTGCTATCGGGGGACTTATTTGTTTTCCTGCAATCTCCATTTTTTACTCACCTTTTTTAGATCATTAATTTGTGCTAAATAATTGAGACCATCCAATGTTAAAAATGGCGCAATATATTCAATTGCTTCTGTTTTACTACCTATTAGTTCTGAATAACCACCAGTAGCAACTATTTTAGGATTTACTTCAATTTCTTCCTGGAATTTTTTTATTAGTTTTTCTACCTGACCAATAAATCCATAAAAAATACCAGATTGAGTAGCTTCTACTGTATTTTTGCCAATTGCATTATCAGGTTTTTTTAATTCTACCCTAGGCAGTTTAGAAGCCATATTAAATAAGGCATCTGTTGAAACACCAATACCAGGAGAAATAGCTCCACCTTCATAATCTCCTTTCGATGAAATATAATCAAAAGTAGTAGCAGTTCCAAAATCAACTATTATTAAGGGCCCTCCGAATCTCTGATATCCACCAATTGCATTAACTATCCTATCTGCTCCTACTTCACGTGGATCCTCCATTTTAATATTCATACCAGTTTTAATTCCAGGCCCTACTACCATTGGCTTTAAATTTAAATACTGAATAGAAGTGACTTCTAAAACCTGGACAACTTGGGGAACTACACTTGAAATTATAATGCCTTCAATTTGATTAGTTTTAACATTATCAAAGGAAAATAGATTATTAAATAATATTCCATATTCATCAACTGTCTTTTTTTGATCTGTAGAAACTCGCCAATGATCAACCATTTTATTATTTTCATATATTCCTAAAACAGTATCTGAATTACCTATATCTATGGTCAATATCATACTAACACCTCTAATCCCTATTTGTATGCTAAGTTATATTATATACAAAATTCCTTGTTATTACAATTTTACGCATTAAAAAATGCCCGGTTTTACCCGGGCATTTATTTGCATACTATTTATTTTTTCTATGACGCTTTATAGTTCGTCAGGATGGGTAGGTACTTCAACTTCGCCATCAATTATTTTTTGTTTATATTCATCAACAGTATCTATAATTTCTTGTGAAAGCATATTATCAGCTTGTGGACGATAAACACCTACACCATTATTAGCTAAGCCATATACGTGATGACCGGCTTCGAAATTTTCATTATATAGTTTCTTAACCTCATTATATACAGCAACGTCTACTCTTTTAATCATACTGGTTAGAACGTTCGCTGGAGCTAAGTGATTTTGAGGTGAATCTACACCAATTGCATATAAGCCTCTTTCATTAGCAGCTTTAATTACACCAATACCACAGGCACCAGAAGCGTGGTAAATTACGTCTGCACCCTGGTCAAACTGGGTAAAGGCAAGTTCTTTACCTGCTTGAGGATCATCAAATGCACCAGTATAAGAAATAAATATTTCAGCATCAGGATTTACTGCTTTTACGCCAGCTCTATAACCAGCTTCAAACTTCTTGATTAATGGCATTTCCATACCACCGATATATCCTACTTTATCGGTTTCAGTTCTCATACCGGCTACAACACCAGCTAAGAAAGAACCTTCATGTTCTTTAAAGGTAGCAGATACAACGTTATCTCCTTCTACTACAGCATCAATGATACCAAACTTAACATTTGGATACATCCCTGATACTTCTGTTAAAGCATCAGTCATTAAAAATCCAATAGCCCAAACCATATCATAACCCTGTTCAGCAAGACTGGATAGGTTAGGAACATAGTCTGTCATTGTGTTTGATTCAATAACATTAATTGTAATACCAAATTCTTCTTCGGCTCTTTGTAGACCGGCCCAGGCAGCATCATTAAATGATTCGTCACCTAAACCACCCACGTCAGTAACCATACCTACTTTAAAGTCGTCTTGAGCCATTCCCATGGTTGAAAAGCCCATAACTAATGTTAATGTTAATGCTACTACTACAAATAAACTTAATTTCTTCAAATCAACTTCCCCCTTTAAATTTTTTATAATTAATTGTTGGTAAAAAGAAATATTATTCCCAACTTTTTCAGCGTCAAATATAATATTCAAGATTAATGATATTATTCCTTCTTTTTAATAGTTAAAATCTTAAAGAATTCTTGTCAATACTAACATCTCCAGCAATAAATTTTTTCCTTACCTTATCAGATTGCTCAATTATAAGCTCTCCTTTATTGGAAATATCTACTACCAAACCATTTATTTTTTTGTTATCTGAGGTATTTAGCGTGATCTGTTTATTTAAGATAGACATTTCTTTTTTCCAGTTATCTATTATTATTTTATACTCACCATTTTTAAACATTTTATAAAAACAAGCAAAACTGTCTAAAATATAAGCTAATAATTTCTCTTTGTCTATTCTTTCATTTTTTATCATTCTCAGTGAAATTGAATGGTCTTTTAATTCTACAGGAAAATTCTTTTGGTTTACATTAATACCAATACCTATTACAACTTTATCAATTTTATTGCCATTACTTCTAAACTGAGATAAAACACCACATACTTTTTTGTTTTTATACAAAATATCATTAGGCCATTTAAGATCTGTATTAATCCCAATATTTTTTATGGCTTGATGAACAGATAAAGCACCAATTAATGTTAAAAGAGGGATTCTATCAAAATCTTTAGTAGGTTCTACAATAATACTAAACCATAAACCCAAATACTTTGGCGAATGCCAACTTCTATCTAACCTACCCCGCCCCTTAGTCTGCTCACCTGCAATTATTACATCACCTTCAACAATTTCATCGCTATTCTTTTTTAAAGCCAATTCATTGGTAGATGTAACAGAATCAAAATAGTTAAGATTCTTTATTAAATCATTATTCATAAGCTCTTTAACGCCTTTTATATCAAGTTTCAAAACGATTCACTTCCTTTTGACATCCTTTCATTATTATAATATAATTTTAAGTACAAAGCAAAAAAAGAAAATGGAAGGAGAGTAAAATTATGAATAGAATTAAAAATATTTTAAACAATAAATATAAATTATTATTTGTACTATCTGTTATTTTTGTTTTAGCTTTTTCTACTAATATTTCCGCCCAAGAACAAGTAGTGGAAGAAACAAAAGAAAAGGTATATATTTATCAAGACAACTTTTTTGCAGATATTGCCGCAGAAGTTGATGCCGGTGTAGTAAAAATTACTACTATTACTAAAAGAAGCCAATCTGAATTACAAAACCCCTTATATGATGATCCATTTTTTAGATACTTTTTTGGGGACCAGTTACCCGATTTACCCGAAAATATTGAAGGATATGGTAGTGGGTTTATTGTTACAGAAAACGGGTTTATAGTAACAAATGAACATGTAATCCATGACGCTGATGAAATCAAAGTGAATATGAATGAAATGGAAAAATCTATTCCTGCTGAAGTAATTTGGACTGACTATAATTTAGACTTAGCAGTAATAAAAGTTGATGTTGATAAAAAGTTAAAAACCATACCATTAGGTGATTCCAAAAATATTCGCCCTGGTGATTGGGCTATAGCTATTGGTAATCCTTTCGGCTTTGAACACACCGTTACCACAGGTGTTATCAGTGCTCTAGGAAGACCAATACAGATACCTACTTCCCAAGGACAGGTAAGAACCTATAAAAATCTAATACAAACTGATGCTGCAATTAACCCCGGTAATAGTGGGGGCCCTTTATTAAACATGAAAGGTGAAGTTATAGGTATAAATACAGCAGTTAGTTCACAAGGTCAAGGAATTGGTTTTGCAATCCCCATTAACGAGGTAAAGGAAGTAGTAAATGACCTACAAACTAAAGGAGAAATTATTCAACCCTGGTTAGGAGTTTCAGTAGGTCAAATCAGTCAAGAAGTACAAGAATATTTTGAACTTGATAGTAATAAAGGAGCTATTATATTAGATGTATTTCCAGATAGTCCTGCTGAAAAAGCAGGTTTGCATACTTATGATATTATAAAAGAAATAGATCAAGAAGTTGTAGAAAATCCTGATGAAGTTGTGCAAAAAATAAGTAAAAAAGAAATAGATGAAAGAATACTAATCAAAGTATTAAGAGATGGAGAAACACAAATATTATTTACTCGTGTAGGTAGAAAACCTAATAAGTTATAAAAACAAACTAATTTTTTTAAAAAAAAGGCTACCTTTTTTGGGTAGCCTTTTTTATTTAGCCATTTTCAAAAATATTTAATATTTCATTTTTAAATAATATCTTTATTAAATAACTATATACCAAAATAGTTATTGGTTGTCCGATTAGCCTTGGTATTAACATTGGGCGGTAAGGTACTCCAAATAAAATATGAATGAAATAGGGAACTAAAATAATGGAAGTAATAGTTTGACCAACTGCTATTGATATTAAAATATATATCAATGATCTTTTATCTTTAAAAACATAGATCATTAAAAACCCTGGTATAAAGCCTGTTAAAAAAGCTGTAAAAGTAAAATGAGGCATATAAGCACCCATAGGGCTAACCCAAAAACCTATCAGATCCGTAATAGCTCCTACAATACCGCCAGCCACTGGACCAAAGACTATACCGGCAAAAATCATCGGTAAAGATCCAATACCAATTCTAATCCCTTCCACTCCAAATAATGGTAAACGAAGACTTAAAAATCTTGTTAAAACCACACCCAGAGCTATCAGCAATGACAAAAATACTAATTTTCTTGTTTGTATTTTCATTTGATCATTCCTCTCTTTGGGTGATGACAGATATCTGCACCAAAGAGAAGACTCTTTGATGACAGCGGACGCGAATTTCACACCGCAGTTTATAAACATTCGTTCTAAAGCAACGTCCCATCTTTAGACACTTTAACGCGCGAAATCTACTCTATCACCTGTTATTATTTATAATTTAATATATATTTAATCAAAGAGCTAGTAATTGTTTAACAAAATTTAAAACAGTCCAGTTATCTTCCCATTTTCATCAATATCTATATCTTCAGCAG
>CAYSHP010000038.1:0-22113 GCA_964430875.1 uncultured Halanaerobiales bacterium | reverse complement strand
ATAAAAAATATTATTATCCATAAAAGAAACCGGCAGGCTATTAAGGCCTGTCGGAAATTTAATTTATATATACATTTTTGTTGCAAATCTATTTAACCTATTATTTATCTAAAGCATTCCTTACTTACCCAAATTACCAAAAGAACTTTCAAAACAGGACTTAATAGGTTTTCATTTCTTAATTTTGTTAAATTATATGTAGAATTATTTATTCTCTTGATAAAATTCTTATAAGAAAAACTAATATAATTGAAGTGAATGCAAGAAATATCCAGGCTGTATTTAAAGAAAATTGTTTGAAATATAGCCTACAATAGTGGTGAGTAGTACTTTTACCTGTCATGCTAAATAGTAGAGGAATAATAGGGGCAATACCTAAACCGAATAAAGCGTAACCAACAATTACTAATATAGGTAAATTAGCAATAGATAAAATTAGAAACCTTATAACTGAAATCACTGATGAAAAAGTCCCTTGTCAAGGAATTTTTATTTTTTTATCCATAATACTTTTTTACATAAGAAATAACTTGAGCTTGACTATTTAAAGATAGGCTCTCTTTTATTTGTTTCATATGGTATTTTATAGTTCTTTCACTTAAAAATAGCTCCTCCGCTATCTCTTTATACTTAAGTCCTCTAGATACCAACTTAGCTATTTCTAACTGTCTTTGCGTGAGTTCTATCCTACTTTCTTGCTCAACACTTTGTGATTGCACATCAGAATCCCTTATTTCATTTAAAACTAAATCTTCTAAGCCCGGGGAAAATGGATTTTTACCTCTTTTGATCTCCTTAAGACTATCAATCAGTTCTTCTCCATCTAAACTTTTTAATAAATAACCAGAAGCTCCTGCTTTAATAGCTTTTAACAAACTATCTTCCTCTTCAAAACTAGTCAGAATAATAATTTTTGTGTCTTTTAATTCGCTTTTTATTTTTCTAGTAGCTTCAATACCATTTAAACTAGGCATTTTAATATCCATTAGAATAACATCCGGCTTTTTAATTACTGCCATTTTATATGCTTTTTTACCATCTTCAACTATCCCAACAATATTAAAACCTTCTGCAGATATTAGATTCTTTAGCCCCTCGGCAAATAAAGGATGATCATCAGCTATTAATATATTCACTATGTACACCCCAGTCCACTGGCATTTTCACAATAACTCTAGTACCAATCCCAGATTCTGTTTTTACTTTTAATTTCCCACCTACTAATCTGGCCCTTTCATTCATTATATTTAGACCAGAGCTAGTTATTTTATTGAAATTATCAATTCCAATTCCATCATCTTCAATAATTATTTTAACTAAATCTTCTTTTATTGTAACAAATATATTAACAGTTTCTGCTTCTGCGTGTTTCATTACATTAGTCAAAGCTTCTCTTACTATATTTATTAACTGCATCTTTTCTTCCATATGTAATATATTAATTTCTTTATTATCCTTATAAATAAAAGAAATCTCCTTTTCAAAGGTGATCTCTATATTTGTATTCCTTTTAAATTTATTAATTACATTATTTAGAAGAATTAAAAAATCTTCTTTATAATTTATATTACCCCTTACATTATAAACATACTCGCGAATATCTTTATGTGCTTCTATTAAGATATCTTTTAATCTTTCCAGGTATTCATCAGCTAAATCTAAATTGCCATTTTTAAACTGATGTTTGACCGCCTGAAGTTGCACACTCGAAAAACTTAAAATCTGCCCAAGATTATCATGAAGATCTCTTGCCATGCGATCACGTTCCTCTAAAATAGCAAGTTCTTGTTTTTGTTCATTTATTTTATCCCTGGCTTTTTTTAAGCTGGTAATATCATTGATAATTAAGGTCCAGGCAACTTGTTCTTTACGATAATCAGTAATGGGTGAGATAAATAGTTCAAAAAATTTCCTCTTCTCCTTCTCTGTTATATTAAATTCAGTTTGAACAAAACCAAATTCTTTTTCACCTGAAATCTTATCAACTAATTCCTTTGAAATAGCTGATAATTTTTCCCCTATTAAGGTAATCTTATTATCAAAATTAAATATTTTTTTAGCACTTGGATTGATATCAATAATCCTATTCTTTTTATCTAAAACTATAATACCGGTCCCCATTTCCTCAATGACCCTTGTTCTAGCAATAGGCACAAGATCAAATAATCTATAATGGAAAATCCCCCATCCCATAATTAAACCAGAAAAACTAAATAAAAGAGGAGATATATCAAAGCGCTGAACTGGGCTCAATCCCATTACATATAAAAAACTGGATAAAAATAATATGAAAAACCCTATTAAAAGAGAAGAGACTTGTTTTTTATAAATAGTATTTCTTCTCCAACTAGCCTGTAATAATAAATATAAATTTATTATATTTATTAAGTAACTGTATGTAGAATGCACCCAAAACCAGGGTCCATAATCTTTATCTATTACTGAAAACGCCCCACTAGTATCTAAACTAATATTAGCTCTAATGAGGTGATGGAAAGAATTAGTCCATACTAAAACTAAGGTAATCACAGGTATAATAGACATAATTAAAATATTCTTTTTATTAACCCAGTCTTCTTTACCCGTGAATTCAAATACCATTATGATCCAGGTAATAGGAGCAAATGCATAGCTAAAATACTGTACATTAGCCCAAAATATTTTTGCCTCCAGATTAACTCCGGCCATCTCAAGACCATTAGAAACAGCCCAAAGAGTCCCGATCAACATACTGATAGCAAATGGTATTGCCCCTTTAACAGTTTTATATTTCAACCCATAGGCTGCAAGTATAAAAGTTATAAAAGCTGAGATAAAAAGGGGTATTAGATAAGAAATAAATTGAAATTGCATGACAACACCTACTCATTTAATGAAAAAATATAAAACACTCTTATATTTATAATTCATTTTATTAGTGAGAAATCCTTCAATTTATTTCAAATAAAAACATTTTATCTATAATATGGGTATTAATTACCAGCTTTTTTGAATATTAAAATGTAATTTAGGTTTATTCCCAACTTCCAAAGGTAATCCTAAGACAAAATCAGCCTTTAAGCTTTTTGTGAAGTTGATATCTAGACCTATACCAGCTGATGTAATAAAGTCTTCCTTATTTATCTGCTCTTCATTTCCTTTATAAGGATAAACTGCTCCATGGTCTAAAAACACATAATTATTAATTTTGTTATTAACCTTACTTTTTAGTTCTAAATTAAAATAAAAACCCTTATCCCCACTCAACTTCCCCGATTTAAATCCTCTTATAGAAGATACTCCTCCTAGGCTATACTGTTCGGAGGAAGGTAAAAGCTTATTATTAGTTAACTGCAAATCAAATTTAAAAGTGAATAAATCCCCTTTATTTATATATCTTTGATTTTCAATATTTGCCTTATACTTTATAAAGTCTTGAATTGTACCCGGATCAGTAAAACTACCTTTACCTGAAACTGCATAACCTTTAAGAATTTCAACTTCAGAAACCCAAGTGACCTTTGGATTGACTTTTTGCATATGTAAGCCCAGGCTATAAGTTTGCACATCATCATTTAGTAAGTTTGTACCTGAAAAGTATGTATCCGAATTTTTGGTTTTATACCTAAAGAAGCCTTCCTTTATCTGTCCAGGCTCTACTTTGATTGGATGACTAAGATTTAAACTGTATTCTTCATAATCACCCTCAATATTTAACTCTTTATACTCTCCCGCAATTATATCAGTATAGCTTTTATTATATCCTACACTTACTTGCCCGCCTCTAGTATTTAAAAGTACTGTATAATTTAAGCCCCCACTAAAAGCTCCGGCTGTCTCAAATAATGATAAAGAAAGTTTATCTCGACAACCTCTCAAACTACTATTTGCAAAATTAAATCCGTATCTGATTATGCCCGTTTCTTTACTTCCTCCATTGTCAGTAAAAATAGAGAAGTTGTATTTTTTAGGCTCATTAATCTGTAAATGTAAATCAGTAGTAGCATACGCTTTGCCCGCTTTAAGTTCTACTTGCACATTTAGGTCACTGGTAGCATTAAAATAAAATAGTTCATTTTCCAGTTCATCTATTTGTATAATATCTCCTCTTTGAAAAGCCAAACGTTTTAATATATATGAATCTTTGGTCTCTTTATTGCCAGAAATGTTTATCTCACCTATTTTACCTTCTATTAACTTTAATTTTAAGATTCCGTTTTCAACCTCTTGTGCAGGTAATATAGCTCTAGCAGTAATAAAGCCTCTTTTGTTATATATTTGATTTATTTCTTCTACAATGCCTCTCATTTCAGAAACTGTTAGTTTTTTTCCTTCGTATTTAACTGTAATTGCTTTAATTTCATCTTTACTTAGAATTTCAGATTGATTAAACTTAATTTCATTGATCAGTATCCTTTGTTCACTACTTTGGGCATTAATAATTGCAGTATTATAGGTAAATATTAATATTAATAACATGATGAAAATTATGCTTATTTTCTGGATAACTTCCTTTATATTTTTGGCCATCCTGATCCCCCTGATGATTTCTTTTATTTAAATATAATTTTTATTAAAACTTTTTAAAGTTATAAAAACTTCTCAAACAGATCAACCTAAGATCTTAAAGTTATATAATAGGACAAATCTACGCATTGTAAATATAAAAAATATACATTAACAACTCTTGTATTTAAGCTTGAAATCCCCTACTTGTTATCAAATATGAATTCTTCAAATTGAGGAAAAATAAAGCTCTGTTTTTTCTTTATCTCCGATAAGCTGTCTAATAGTTCTTCTCCTAATAGATATTTAAACATATAACCAGAGGCACCTGCTTTTATAACTTTAAATAAATTATCCTTTTTATCAAAATTTGCTATGACAATAATATTAATATTGTCCAAATTATTTTTAATCTCTTTAATAATGGAAACACCTTCTATATTTAATATATTAATATCCATTAAAATTACCTCTGGATGTTCCTTTAAAGCCATTTGAAAAGTTTCTTGTCCATCTTTAGCAACCCCGATAAATTCAAATTTTTCAGCTGTCAATAAATTTTTTAAGCCTTCCGCAAATAAAGGACTATTATCAGCTACCATAATCTTCACTTTGTTTTCCCCCAATCTATAACTGAGTACCAATTAGTTATTTTAATTATAAATCTTCTTACTCATTATCAATATCTATACTTGTAGAGTTTGTATTCAAATTAATTAATTCATAGTTTAGCTTAACCATTAAGGATCTATCTAAAAGCAGTGTATGATTAATCAAAGTCGGCTGAATAAAGTTATTGTTAAGATTACCAAGCACTTGCCTTAATTTTTTATTCATTCTTATAATACTATTTTCTGTACTAAATTCATTGATAATAAAGTCAGGATGATAATTAACTACCATACTATCAGTTTTTATTGTTTGATCTTCCCTGAATAGTAAACTAAATACATCATTTTGGGGATAAAGTTGTAAATCATATGCATATAATTTCTTGTTAATATTATCAACAAGTACAGAACTACTGTTTGTATTAAATATGGAACGACTGCCTATTTTAGTTTTACGATAATTAACATAATCAGATTCCAAATTTATTTCTGCATAATCTGCATATAGTTTTTCAAATACAAAACCAGCCTCTGAAGATCCATTAAGTACAATATCATCTGCTAATATTTTAGACCCACCTTCCAAACTTAATAGTAGTGGTTCTTTCCCCTGATGTAAAAGCTTATCAATCTTGATATTATCAGCAAAATATTTAAATTCACCATCTACTTCCATATTATTTATATTAGTAATTGAGTTTGGGCTTTTAAAGGCAATTAATATCGTATTTGCCTTTAAATAATCAGCAGTTAAATTTCCAGTGCCTGTAAGATTAAGCTCATTTTTAGCTCTAACTTCTCCTAAATACATATTACCATCAGGTACTGTTAAAAAAACTGAATCATTGCGGCTTTCAATAAAAGCAGCAGTTAAATCATCACCAATTTCTTTTAGATATATTCCTTTTCGAGCTACAGCTTTAGTTAACTCCTCTACCTGAATGGTTATATAATTATCCTCTTTACCAATACTGCCATTTCCCGATTCTAAGCTTAATTTTTTAGATACAAAAGTAGGTTTTTGATCATTATTATTAGCTAGAATAGAACTTTCTACCATCAAACCAATATTTCTACCGGCTGAAAACTTATCGATATTTAAACTGCCCTGGCTTTCTCTTAAATAGATATCATTACCAGCCAGCACACTTATGGAGCCTAAAGTTGGATTACTTGAATCCGTTAATAAGAAATTATCCACTTCCCCAATGCTACCTATATTAGCCTGTAAGTCTATATTAACTGCTTTTAGATTATCTAGACTTGCCAAGCTTCTAGCTTTTATAGAATCAGATGCTTTTAGATTTATATCAAAACCTGTAGCATCAATTTGTTTAATAAAAGTATTCTGACTAGCCTTAAGATTAAAGTCACCTTCAGTTTTGACCTGGCCAATATTTAAGTCATAACCAGGAGTACTTATTGTTACTTCACCACCAATATTACCGGTTAGTTCTCCCTCCGGTTTGACCTTGAGATAAAGTGAATAATCATTAACATTATCATATCCCTTTCCTTTTATACTACCTGCCACAGCTAGGTTTAAATTGCGAGCAGATAGACTTAGACCAGCCTCCTGGCCGTAAATACCACCTGTTGGAACTTCGAGTTTAATATCTTTTACAGCCCCCATTCTTACTAATCTCATATTACCCACTGTATTTCTTAAATAGATATTTTCTGCAGAAGTGACCGAAGCTAACATTCCCTCAATACTATATCTGAGAGGTTGACCAACTTCACCTATATTACCGCCCGTATCTAAAAGTAAATTCCTTTGACCGGTAATTGCCTGAGCAGTTGCTCTATCTAATATATTACCATCGGTAACTAATCTAATGTCCCCACCGGCTTTAATCTCATGTAATTTGAGATCAGTACTACTATTAACAAAAATCTCATCTTTTGCTAAAACAGAAAGCTTCTGGTCGGTACTTACATAAATCGGATTGGTCTGACGAACTTTTATAGAAGCTGCTTCTTTTCTATCAGCCAGAGATATCTTTTCGCCATTGCTATTAAGTAAATAGACATCACCTGGCATACTGGCTCTTGTTAAAGCAGCTGCCTGTGTAGTAGTTAAATTTATTGATTCACCGGCTTGAGGTAAATCGATTGAGACTGGTTCCCCGACATTACCGATGCCTTTATTAACTGACTCTAGTACTAAGTATTCTCCATTACTAATAATATTAGGGTCTTGTTTTACTAATTGGCCACTTTCTTCAGGATCTTTTAAAGCATTTTGGCTGATTTGATAAAGTAGTTCACTTTCTAACCATTTAACTCCTTTTGTTATTGCTTCCCTTTTAGCTGCATCAATTTGGTAAGTATAATTACTATCATATTGTTGAAACTGAGCCAAGCTTTTCCAGTCGGTTGAAAATACATCTGTAAAATAGTTTTGGTATTCCTTAAAAACTTCAGCCGCGTATTCTTTGACCTGTAGGTCAGTCACCTCTTTTTCACCGAGTAATGCTTTGGCTCGGATCCGATAGTAATCAAGGTTTTCATTAAGTACAAATTCACCATTTTGAATTTGCCCATTTTCAGCTAATCTCCAGTATTGATTATAGGTTCTATTTACACTATTGACAAAAGGTGTTACTGTATCTTTTTGTACCTGTTCACCTTTAATATCTAATTTATTCCATATATTTGCTAATGCATTTCTGCGATCTTGGTCAATCCGTCTTTCTTCTACTATATTAACTAAATTACCATTATTTATCTTTATAATTACACTGTCATTATGAGATTGTGCTTTTAAAAGTCTTAGATCACCAACCGTTTCTATGATATTTATCTCATTTTCAGCTTCTAGTTTTACTTCGCCGCCCCCAATTTCTCCATTACTGAAAGCCTGCGAATGAGAATTTATTAATAGGGGATGACTAATATTACCTATTGATCCCTGCTCACTTATTAAACTTATATTAGATCCCTCAATAGGACTCTCCTGATTGGTGATATCTCCCTTAACTGTTAGATTAATATCTGCAAAACCATATGTATTATTACCGGCTGATAATTCGTTTATTATGAGAGAATTACGAGGAACTTCTATATTAATATCACCGTGATTAGTTATACTTTCTAACCTTAAATTATTATTATAGTCAGGAACTAATTTTATGGATTGACGTTTAGTACCAATCATATTATCAGCAAACATTTTAATATCATTGGAATTAATAACTGCATTATAGGTTTGTTTAATAGACTTACCTGAACCAGAAACATTAATATCAGTTAAACCTTTAATATTACTTATTTTATCAGTGAAAAATATATCAGAATTAGAAGTTATATCTAAATTAGCATTTGCATTACCCTTAAAACTAATATCAATTGAATTATCAGCTTTAATACTACTCGTAATACCTAACTCAACAGCCCTAAATACCTTAAAATACCAAGTACCGTCTTTAGGCCAACCTTCATCTGTAGGCATATCATTAACAATAATAGAATAATAATCATTTGGAATATTACCTCTAGTTACTTGACTGTAGAAATAATCATCTATATATCTATCTTCAATCACTTTAGAATAATTCCTATTATATATTTCCTTTTGCCAACTTGAAGGCTGATTGAAACGATAAAATAAGCTTTCATCTCCTGATTTTGCATCTCCATCAAAGTGTCTTGATAAATAAAATTGATGCTGCCATTGGTAGCGTAAGTTTTCTTTGGGTTGATAAGTATTAACATCAATATGATTTGTAATTTCACGAGCACTTCTATAATCACCATTAGTATTAATGTGGTCGGTAAACACTCGCGTACCGCCCTGTAAATCATTTATATACCAAGTTGTTTTATTTTTGGCTGTATCTTCAATCTTTAATTTACCAAGAGTACTACTGCCTGTATTAATACCACCTATTTCTAAGGGAATATCACTGTTATTATCTATTTTTACATCACCTAATCCATTTAATAGTTCAATTTCTCCTTGTCGATTAGTACTGATAATCTTGCCACGTAAATAGACAAAGCCGCCTCCACTAGCATTAATATCATTTAAAATCAATCTATCTTTCTGCTGGTCATACTGTAATATCGGTATATTATCATCACTATCTATTTTACTATAATTTGTTTTAGTAACAGTTGAACCATCGACCTCTTGGGTGAATTGCTGAGGTATGTCTATTATTTTAGAACCAGATTGCTCAGTTAACCAGTCTTTTAAGACTGGATTAATTTTAATCGACCAGTCGCTAGGATTACCTGCCCTAATTTTACCATTGATATTAATTGCTCTTGCATTTATACCAATTTGGGAGGCAAGCAAATCTGGTTTTGCTTGATCACTATGGGCACCTGCATTATAGTCAGCAGTTCTGATAACATCTAAATTAGAAACTTTATCCATCCAAAAACCATTAAATAGTTTTACCTGGGAAGATGTCTCCCGGTCCGAATCATATACATTGGGGATATTCTTAAGTACAAAAGTCGTGCCATCCACATTATCCTGACCCATTTCACCTTCAGGATCTTTTAAAAATTGGTTGATATCTCCATAATAATCACCATTTTTATAATGATACTCAGCTGCTAATCCTAAGATATTATCAATAGAAAGATTGTTAAACCCTGCATTTCCCCAGACTGCTTCCGGGGCAGCACTAGTATGAAAGATTCCACTGGGATTATTTACAATATAGAAACCATTTGGTACTTTAATTTCAATCTCTTTTGCTTCTAAAGTAGAAAATTGGGCTAAATTACCAGATCGATTATATATATTCACCTCACCACTTAAATTTTCAATAGGACCGGTTAAATATATGCCAGGGCCATGATTAGATGCACCAGAATCATAATAGTTATTTATCCTAATCCAGGTTGCACCACCTGGATTACTATCTAAACTAAAACCGCTGCTGATTCCACCATTTATATTTATATTGCCTCCATCATTTTCAGGTGGGATAGAGATACTTTCAAACTTAAGGTAGTAATTACTATAATTATCAACTTTAATTGTCGGTCCACCTTTGGCTATCATGGTACCTGCACCTTTGAAATTATCAGCCTCAATATTTATATTTCCACCTGAGGCATAAAGGTCTTGGATATAAAAGTAGTCAATATTCCTATCCCTTTCAACCTCTTTTAACATCTCTAATACAGTAATCTCACCTTCTAAATCTGCTTTTCGGTCAGCTGTTTCTGCTTGTTCTTTTAAAGTTCTTAGGTAATCGATTTCATCTTGCAAATCTTCACTAGGATTAGTAACAGACTTAAAATAATCAAAGCGACTAGTAGCTTCTGTAACATCTCCTTGACTATCTATAGTCATTCGCTGCGTATTATAAATGCCGGCTGTCGCATCTCCATATAAATAGATGTTATTAGAAATGTTTTTAACAGTTTCTCCTGTTGTTTTCACTGTACCAAACAATTCAAGATAAGGGTTATGTCCTCTACCTTCGGCCACTAAATCAACATCCCCCTTGAAAATACCTAAGTTTATATCTCCACCACTGTTTAAGGTAGTATTGTCTTCCATTTCTAAACGATTTATAGAGTCTACAACTGAATAGGCTTTTGGGTCAGTATCAACAGGTATACCTGTATAATTATATATTTCAGTTCTGGTTTCACTATCTATATTATTTTCCCAAATCCCATCTGCACTTTTGCCAGCCGCTAACTCCATATCACCGGCCGATTCTAAGATAATTCCCTCTGAAGTAGGTACACCTTTCCTACCTATTTTTATTATTTGCTCAGTATCAATTTTATTATAAGCCATTCCCCCGGCATCACCTATACCACCATATGTTTTCACTAAAGCAGAAGAAGTAATACTACTGTCGCTATAGGTTCTAATATTTAAATCACCAGAGCTAATAATATTAACATTCTTATCAAGATTAATTTCTGCTGATAAATCAGCTATATGTGTGGTTTGGACATGGGCTCTAGAAATTGCTCCCCCTGCTTTTAGGACTGTTTCGTCAAAAAGATTAAGTTTATTATTAGCTCCCATATTAATATTTCCAGGAGAAAATAGTGGATTTCCTTTTGATTTAATACGCACATTTTTACCTATATCAAGATCGGTGTCAGCAAATATGATATTAATACTTTTTACAGCTGAATCATCTAATACACCACCAGAGCCAGCTTTTACATTACTATCTTTACCATTTTGAGTAATATTATTTTCTGATAAAATATTCGCTCCTCTATTTATTATTTGCACATCGTCTTCAATATCTAAATTTACTGAAGAAAGAACAGTATTAGTAGTATAAGCTCCGCTTTTACCAACCAGGGACGCATTTATACTATTGGCCTGACTATTAAAGTAAGTATTATGAGTTGCTTGCAAGTTTGAGTTGCCCAGGCGGACATCTATAAGTGCACCCTTCGCAATTTTTAAATTGAGGTCACTGTATGTATCTGTGGTGGCCTTAGCAGCAGCTCCACTAATTATTGCTCCAGTACCAGATTTAGCATATGATTTGTTGGTATCACTACCAATACTTTTAAAATCAAGATAACCACTTTTAAGTTCTACAGCTTTAATTAATGTATCAGTTCGGCTATCAGAAGTTGCCGAAGCCTTATATGCTCCTAACCCACCCACACCGGCTGCATTTACTCCTAATACTTCTGCATACTGGCTGTTTGTATTTTGAGTATTAACATATGTACCTCTAAAAATATTAAGGTCAGAACTTAAAACTGTTTTTACATCTATATCACTATCAGATGTACTTTTAGCAGCATTAACTCCTAATAGCCCACTTGCATTAAGATTTCTCGCATAACTATAAGCGGTGTTTTTATCATTATTTAATAAGTTATAGGTATCAATATCTAAATCATAGGCAGTTATACTGCTATTTTCATCAATACTAGATGTTATATTCATATATAGATCTGAATCCGCTCTAGATAGACCAGCACTTGCTTTGACCGCTCCATTATAGCCATTAGATTCAGTCTTGACATGGGGCCTAGCAATTGCTTTAATATATATATTATCTGGATAAAAACTAAAGTATGCCTGTTCAGAAGCAGGACCAATCTTTACCCGGTCTGCTATTTTAGCTAATACATTTACTTTATTATCTTTCTCACCGACTTTTGCCTGGGCATAAGAAGCATTTAAAGTAGCAATAATACCACCCGCACCTGCAATAGTTTTGGCTTTAACTGAACCGGTATATCTACTTTCTATTTTTAAATCCCCATACTCCATTTTTATATTAGTACTTACATCATTGGTGGTATCATCACCTATCATTGTTTTTGTATTACCGGCTCTTAATGATTTAGAAATTACTGCCCCGGCTGCTACTGCACCCGAAAACTGATACCCCTGTGATTCACTAATTAAATTAATATTATCAGTAGCTTTTAAAGAAAGATTGCCTCTGTCTTTTATAAACAGATTAGAACCTTCTTTTATAGAAGAGGTAATATCTTGGTTAACTTTATTTTTTGTAATGGCAGCTCCCACTGCAAGGCTTAAACTGCCACTCCCTTGATAAGCCCTGCTTATTATGGATTTATCAGCGCGCGCTGTGAGAGCAAGCCCACTTAACTCTGTTTCATTGTTGATAGTACCGCCTGTAAAGTAAGCCTCGGTAATACCATCAACATTATTAATAGCAGCTGTACCTCCCACAGCCACTGAACCAGCTGCTGTGACAGCCCCTGATAAAGTTTCTATTCCTTTATTATCTTCAGCTAAAGCAGTAATATTATTATTACTATTTATGGATTTTATATCTATAATGGAAATCGTTGTTTTGTTTTTAATATCATTTCTTACCAGAGAGCCACTAATTGCAACATCTTTAGCTCCTGCCCCTGAAACTGACCAGCTTTTAATAAAACCGCCCTGTTGAGAGTTTAAATTAATATTTTGGACCGCCAGCCCAATATTATTAAGAGAGGCTTTTGTTTCATTTAAATTATTGGCTTCTCCAATTTTATTGTGGGCATAAGCAACCCCAATCGAAGTAGAACCGCCTGCTAAAGTAACTTGGCCGGCCAAAGACTTAATTTTAGAATCATCTTGTGCGGTTATAGTTAGTTGATCTGTATTAATCTCTTTTAATCTATTTTCACCCGCCTCTAACTCATCATTAATTTCAGCTAAGACAGAATTATTTATTTCATTGATAGAAATTGAGCCTCCCCCAGCAAACTGACCGGCAATCCCAGCTCCTAAGGAATAACTTGTGATGGCTGTTTGAGAGTGAGCACTAACATTAATGTTACTATCCGTTTCACTACTATTTAAGCTTTGCACACTGCTGTCACTTATTACTGCTTTATAGTTATTATTAATTTGATTCCAGCTAAAGGAAATACCAATATTATTGCTTCCTCCCTGAACTACACCTGCTACCGAAAGAATACTACTCTTATCTAACTGTTTAGTATTAATCTCTGTTCCCTGATAATCCAGACTACTCTGATTAGCATGTCCTTCATCCTTGCTATCGATAATATTATCTAATTCAGTTAAAGGTTTAGTATCCTCTGCTTTGAGATTGACAACCTGACTGGCTATAACAAGCGAATCTTTTTTGATCTCTGCTGTTATCTCATTACCTATATTAGTTATTACTAGAGAGCCACCGAATGAATTTGTGCTGCCTCCTACCATGCCCGCTCCGGCTGCAATGCGGTTTGCGGAGAGACTATAAATATTTATGTTATCAAAACCTTGTACAGAAGAATTATTCAGATAGGTATTGATATCATTTGCTATCTCAGTATAGGATACAGCTGCACCAAAACCACCTTTACCACCGGCCACTAAAGATCCACCACCGGTGCCAATTTTGGTTCTGTCATATGCATAAAGATCAAATAAATGCTCGTCACCTGATTCACTATTTTTCCCTTCTACTATAGAATCTTTTAAATATGCTTTTGTTTTATTAGCAGTCTCACTTATAGAAACTGAACCTGCTATTGAAGCTGAGTTACTCTGTGAGGTATTTAAACTAAGCCCTAAAGCTAGTGATAAAAGTTCTCCACCACTTAAAGAATTTAAAATTATATTATCTGAATTAATGATCTTACTATCATCAAGATATGTCTCATTGCTATTATTTAACTTATTAACTGCTACACTCCCAGCGATAGCTGCTTTAAAGCCACTGCTGTCTTTTCCAGCTCTAAGTAAAGCACCGGCTCCGGCTCCAGCTGTAATATCACTATCTGTTACTGCTTTTAATATTAAGGAGTTATCCTGAGAACCGCTTTCTAAATTAAAGTCAGTATCTTTTATATATGCTTTTGTAGTAAGGTCGGTTAAATTAACCGCTGCACTGCCTGAAATTCCCAACCCAAAGCTGGGTTGAGAAGCATTATTTGTATCACTAACAGTTGTGGAATTTGCTTTAGAAAAAGAATCAACTACTCCCTCCTGTGCATTTTGCGTCGAATCGGCAACAGCACTACCCTGTGGTGAGTCAGTGAGGTTATTAGATCTATTATTTCCACCAGTATTTTGTAGGGAAACTGCAATTGCTTCAATCCGTCCATCATGCCTGGCAGTTATCTCAACATTATCTGCTTTTAGTTCTTTTTTATCTAAAGTTAACTGAGAGTTATCTTCATTATATTGATCATTATCACCCACAAAGGCATAAGTATTAGTTTTTATATCATTTATAGCAGTACTAAAACCAAAACCCATACTTTCCGTCCTATTATAAGCACCGGTGATAGACCAGCTTATGACCTCTTCCGTTGCCTTAATATCTAAATCAGAGACTTCAATTTGAGCTTCATCATCAATAGAAGCTTCTGTATGACTATCAATATTAGAAAGATTAAAAACTCCTTTTAAACCATAACTGGCTTTGTCTCCCGCTGAAGGGCCAATTGCAATAATCTTTTCTTTAGAATCAGCTGTAATAGAAATATCAACCGGATCTGGACTTTCTTCATCATCTGGAGTGGTGTCTATGGTTTCTACCACTACCCCTTCAGTTATATATGCTTTACTATCACTACTATAATTTATCTGATTATAGGCTCCCCCGGCTGCTTTATCAGTTGCTTCTCCTTGCGCATTACTGAGGTTAAGTGCTAGATTACCAGCTGCAAATACACCAGTAAACTCACTATTTGCACTTATACTCAACGGCTTATTAAAGTTAATGACTGAATTGGGAGAAGAAGCTAATTCAGCAAATAAGTTTTGGCTGGGTAACTGACTTGCCCAGTTATTTTCTCCCCCGGGCAGCATTGATATCGTAGTATTCCTTTTAATAAAGGCATTAGAATTATTATTAAAGTCTATATAGTTAACTGCTCCGTTTAAAGCCCCATTTTCCGGATTACCGGTGGCATTAGCAAATCCATTTAAAAATCCATCCGCTAACCCTAAGTTACTATTTAACTTATTAGTAATAGTAGAAAGGCCTTCCCATTTATGCCAGGTAATTTGATAAGGTATTAAAACCTCAGAAGACAATCCCAAATTTTTAGCTGTAATTTGGCTGTTTTCCCCTATATAGGCTTTTGAATTATGATCATAATCTCCATAGCTAACTGCTGCACTCATTGCATATTTAGCATCGGGATTATTAGCATCTCCATCTGCATTTACTTTTATACTGCTAACGGCCTGGTTTTGGGGCCTTAAATCTTTGACCTTAGAAACCACAGCAAGATTATTATCCACTTCAATTTGAGTATTATCTTTTATATATGCAGTAGCACTATGGTCAGTATCAGATATGGCAACTGCTCCTGCTAAATTCGGCTTACTTGTACTGCCACTGCTCGAATTAAGCTTAGGTTGCATGCCCAATTTACTCTTTATAAAGTCAGTACTACCAGCGGCTGTACCCATTATTTTTCTTACAACTACATTAGATCCCAAAGCAGCATTAGCTGTAGTTGTATTCTCATTAATATTATCAAAGGCTTCAATAGTTATATTACCGGTGTTAAGTTCAGATCCAATACTTGCTCTGGCCTCTGTATTAACATTGGAAATTGCAGCTGCAATTCCGGCTTTGCCGGTATCAATATTTATAGTCGAAACTTTAGTTATAAAATTACTGTTATTTACTGCTGCAACAGAAACATTATCAGAAATATTTAAGTTAGCTCCAGATGCAATATCAGTAATAGCATTGACATCTGCATTTGTAAGAGCTACCCCAATTTGGGCTTTTTCGCCCGCTTTTGTTATACTGTAAAGCCGGGTATCTAAGTTAGCATTATTAAATGCTGATAAGTTTAAGTTAGAAGCCTCAATAGAGGTATTATCTGCTATATTTACTTCTGCATTAGATACCACATTTCCATAAACAAAACCAATACTTGCTTTTTTATTTGAAGATAGATTACTGGAGATCAATTTCGCTTGTGAGTCAGAGTAAGCAGTTAAATTAATAGAACCGGCTGCCTGTAAATTTGTACCATCATTTATATTAATAACAGAATTAGCATCTGATTGCACAACCGCTACTTTTACATTTGACATACTTTGTCCTAAGGCTGAAACTGCCTCCTGTACTATATTATGATTATCTGTGACACTCCAAGTATAGTCAGCGGTAGCCTTAGCCTCCATGGTAATATTATTACCCTGCAAAGTTGCTCCATCTATATTAATACCAGTATCAGCATCTGCTTTAATTATATCCGGCCTTTTGGTTATTTGGGCTGTTAGTTGAATATCACCTGCCTGGTAGGAATTATCAGCATGTGCATATAATTTTGCACCGTTTTTTAAATTTATGATCGGGGCTTTCATAAAGATATTGCCAGAATCACCAGCTGAACTTCCTTCTAGATGGTCATTACTAGTATAGTCAAGCTTACGGGTGGAAACTATTACATCTTCTTCGACAGTAATTCTCTTTGTTGCTTCTAAGTCAAAATCAGCTCCATTAAAATAATGATCTGCTCCCAAGTTACCTCTTATTTTATCATTGGCTATAATTTCAATTTCTTCTGGATCTATTAAAACTCTTCCGTTAATTCCATTTTCAGCAGCTGCTTTAAACTCTCCCCCAGCCATCTGGACCTGTTTTTTAGCACTGAGTTCAATAAAACCGCCTTTTCCTTCATTGATACCACTGGCATCAATTGTGGCTCCCTCGTTAAACTCAGCCTTATTATCAGCAAATACTACAATATCACCACCAGCAGGATTTTTTTCTCCACCCCGCGCTGAAATTAAAGAGCCTTCTTTTAGCTTAATATCACGCCCTGCTTTAATGTCTATTTCTCTATTTTCTACTGGTTCTTGTTCTTTATTTTCTTCAACCTTATTACCAGTCGCTGCCACTGTACCTTCATTTATAAAATCCTGGGCAGCTTTAATTTTAATACTACCTTTATTTATTCTGATCTCGCTTCCTCTTTTTACACCACTTGTATTAACTACATCCCTAAAATGTAATTTGTCCTGGTTAGAATTACTACTTTTTTCATATTCAGCTCCGGTATTTACAATACCCGCAGCCTCATTACTTGCAGAAATTTTAACTGTACCTGCTTCTATCTTTATGTCATTAACCGCATTTATGCGTCCTTTTACTGTTATTAAACCTGATTCTGTAATTGGAATTTGACCATCGGAAAGATTTTTAAGGGCTGTTGAATTAAGATGCCCTTCATTTGTAAAAAAACTATCCATATATTGAGAAGTGGGGGTAACAGCAGTTAGGCTACCTACATTAACAACACCATCTGCCCCTACCATAATACCATGGGGATTTAGGAAGTAAACATTTCCACCAATTTGTTTGTTTTTAATTGAGTTAAGAGTTCCATCTATGAAAGATTTCTCTTGATGAACAAGGTTAATTAAATTTTCCGTACCGGCTGGGAAATGCAGATTAACAATATTATCTTTATTTACGTTAAATTTTAAAAACGAATTTAAGGCATTGTCACCATTTACAGTCTTAGTCCTCACCTCAGTAATATTATCATTCTTATTAAGTTCAGTCGCTGTATTCCCATCTATTACAATCTGTGGATCTACAGCAAAAGCAGTAACAGAAAAAATCTGTACGGTTACAAATATTATTAATATAAATAAAGATACTCTCTTCTCCATTATTCTCCCCCTAAGTTAGATCTATAGTTTTAATATACATATCTTAATTATAATCATAAATAGCTTTAAAAATATATATCACTTAGGAACAGTTCTTGGAAAAAAAGTACAGTCTATTTCCTAATAAGACCCTTTTTAAATTCAAAGAGAAATATATCTTAATTTTACTGCAGAAAATAGTTAAATCAACTATTGTAAAATAAAAAAATTCCGGCCTTTTAAAGCCAGAATAAAGTTAAATATTAACTCCCCAATATTTATATGCATTAAAAAGAAATGTATTAAAAAAATATAGTATAGTAACTATAATTTGTTTTACTTTTTTTAATGACTATTACATACTACTTTAAAATAATAACATCATTAGTTATTACCGTGACTCGATAATAAATTTAATGGCCGTTCTTTCTTCACCGTCAATTTCTATGTCTAAAAAGGCTGGTACACAGATAAGATCAATACCACTTGGAGCTACATACCCCCTACAAATCGCAATAGCTTTTACTGCTTGGTTTAATGCTCCCGCACCTATTACTTGTGCTTCTGCATATCCTTTTTCTCTTAAAACTCCTGCCATCGCTCCCGCAACAGAGTTAGGACTTGAGCTTGAGGCAACTTTCAATACACCTGTTTCTTCTTTAACTGTTTCTTTATTCATTTGCAATCCCCCCCTTTGGGGCCATTTTAATTATTAGATTGTTATATTTACTATATTCTCTGCAATTTTTTATTAACCGCTCTTTTCAATGTTATTATTTTTTGAAGTTTTAAAGCTGGAAGATTTACTGGAAAATATAAACATATCTCACAAAATATTGGGGTTTTTAAAACTTTTATCTTTAATCTTATTTTTTAATCAATAGTAATATCACCTTCTATTATTTAGTCCTATTGTATAAATTCTTTAATCAACTTGTTTCTCCTTTATTTGAAACATTTTATTTAGATAATTCTGATAATTATTATATAGATATTTATAAAGTTCATGATAACTTTAGACTTTAAAAACCTTATATAATAATTTTATACTGAGGTATAATAAATCAGCTAAAAAAGCTACAAGGGTACTTAGAAAAGTAAATTATATACACAAAAAAAGAACCAGCCTATTAAGCTGGTCTTTCAGGTGGATGTGCTGCACCTTAACTGCCGGTTTTAAATATATCTCTATAACCTGTTACATAAAAGGTGTCTTCTGTATTGAGAGATTCCACATTTACATTTTGCAGATAATTTTGATATCTATTGGTCCACTCTTTAATATCTGCCTGGTCATATGGTTTTTCAATACTAGATGGTTGAAATCCTATAAAAACAAATGCCTTATTATCAATTTCTAAATCTTCAATATCAACCTTGGTGGTCAAATTATCGTCATTGGTATTTAAATCTGTTTCATTAGAATATCCAGAAGGGTTTACTAGAACTTTTGCCATTGGATAGGCAGAATTAATCGTAATATTAATATCTTTGGCATCTTCATTACCTTCATTTTTTACTAAGACTGTAGTCCAGAGATAGTTGTCAGTATTTAAATTCTTTTTCTTTTCTTCATTTACTACATCTCTGTAGCCACCGACAAATCTTTCGGGACCACCTGGTAGATAAGTTACTTCATATTTTGGTCTAAGAATTACATTCTTATTTTCTTTAGCCTGATTTTGCACTCCATTAACTGAAAATACTAACCATAGGGCAAATACAACTAAAACTCCAATTTTTAAATACTTATAAATTTTCTCTTTTCTTGACTTCTCCTGCTTAGCCATTTTATCCCTCCAAAGTATAAATAGTTATGAAAACTTTATCACCTTGTAAGCATAATTATAAACAAAATATAAACAAAAATCAAATTATATGTAAAATTTTTTCAAGGATAAAACCTATTAAAAAGCAAAGAAGGACTTTCTCAATTTATAAAGAATAAATATAATGTAAACAATATGTAAATGAAAGGAGTCTATTATGAATTTGAATGATAAAAAATTCCTTCTTATTGAAGATGATAAAAATATATTTGAACTTATAAAAGCTATGTTAGAAACCTATAATACCAAGATAGTGTTCCGTACTGATGGCAAATCGGGTTATCAGGAAGCTTTAGATAAAAATTATGATCTTATTTTATTGGATATTATGCTACCTAAAATGGATGGCTGGGAAGTCTGTAAACAGTTAAAAGAAAATGATATAAATACCCCTATTATTATGTTAACTGCTAAGGTTGAAGAAACCGATAAGGTACTTGGCTTAGAAATGGGGGCTGATGATTATGTTACTAAGCCCTTCTCTCCACGCGAATTAAGAGCAAGAATAAAAGCAGTCTTACGTAGATTTGAAAATGCTAACAAAATCATAGAAAAAAATAACACTAATAAATATACTTTCCCCAAAATAAACTTAGTTATCAATTATCAGGGAAAATCTGTTGTCTACAATGGTAAAACTATAGATTTGGCCCCAAAAGAATTTGACCTTTTCACCTTTTTGGCCCAAAATGAGGGAACAGCCTTTACCAGAAAAGAATTAATTGAAAAAGTATGGGGTAAAGAACACAGTAAAGAAATTAGAACCATTGATGAACATATTAAAAGAGTACGCAGAAAGTTAAAAAATAGGGGAATGAAAGAAACTCCTCTAAAAACAGTCTGGGGTACTGGATATAAATTTGAACTTGCGGGAGAAACTTATGAAAATTAATTTGAATAGCTTCCTTTCCCGTCTTTTAAGTTACAATATAATAATTGTATTTATAACTCTTATCAGTATAAGTTTAATATTTGGTTATCTTATTCAAAACTACTACTATGGTTTAAGAGAATGGAAGACTACCAAAAATGGCAATAGAATTTCAGAAATTGTTAACGAATATATAGAAGGGGAAAGTTTGAAAAATATAAACAAACAGGAAAGTAAAAAAAGATTAAATACAATCTCAACTACTTCCGGTATGGAGATTGGAATTATAGATAACGAGGGACAGTATGTCTTAAACTCATCTAATTTTGAAAGCTTTAATCTTGAGATAGAAAATAAATCTATCAAAGAAGTAATGAAAGGTAATCAGGTTACCCGCAAGATTAAAGGCCCAGCTAAAAACCACTTACTGATGATCTTTCCTCTTTTTAAAGATCCTTTAAACCAAAATGAGGATGTCACAATTGATACCGGAGATCAAAATCGTTTTGAAGTTATCGGCGGAATTGTCCTACAAACCCAATTAAATAGTATAACTACAACCATCATTGATATCTTAAAATTAATACTTTATGCCTCTATAGCTGGGTTAATAATAGCTGTGATATTTAGTATTAAATTTAGTCAAAATATTGTTGAACCTATTAATAAACTACAAAATGCCGCTCAAAACATTTCAAACGGGAATTATACTAAAGTAAAAGAAAACAATATTAAAACTAAAGAAATAAAAAACTTAGTTAATACCTATAACTATGCGGTCGAGGAAATAAAAAACAATATTGAGAAGAAACAAAGATTAGAAAAAATGAGAAAAAAATATATTGCAGATATTTCTCATGAATTTAGATCACCACTGGCTTCAATTAGTGGATTTATAGAAATAATTAATTCACAAGACCTTGATGAAAATAAATTAAAAAAATACTCTAATATAATAAAAAATGAGGCTGAATATTTAAATTATCTGGTTGAAGAACTTTTGCTCTTAGGCCAATTAGATTCAGAAGGGTTTAAGATTAAAAGAAAACAAAAGAAATTAACTGATTTAATCAACTTTGCTCTTGCTGCTAAGCAGAGAGAAATTGAAAAAAACAATCTCAAAATTAATAAATATTTTAAAGATAAAAATCTAAAAATTTATGTAGACCCTAATAAATTTAAAGAAGTCTTCATAAATTTAATTGAAAATGCTATCAACCATTCTCCACAAGGAGAAAAAATAGATATTATAACTAT